>NZ_JASATH010000187.1:0-16513 GCF_038440215.1 Inquilinus sp. OTU3971
GCCAACTTTTTGCCCTAAATGGTCCCAAACCCCTTTTTTTTCACCCCCCCCCCCCGGGGGGGCGGCCGGCGGGGGGGCGGGGGGGCGGCCGCGGCCGGGGCCGGCGCGGGGGCGCCCCGAGCCTCGGTCTTCAAGAGCGTTCCGCCCTGGACGGTGGTCGTCGGCAATCCTGCCAGGGCGATCCGAAGCCGGTCCCGGGCGGTCGCGCAGCCGGGAAACCGAGCATGAGCATCTCCGTCCTGATCCTGACCCTGAACGAGGAGATCAACCTCCCGGGCTGTCTCGCGGCGGTGGCATGGAGCGACGATATCGTCGTTCTCGACTCCGGCAGCACCGACCGGACGGTGGAGATCGCACGGGCCGCGGGCGCGCGGGTCCACCATCGGGTCCAGGACAATGAGCATGCCCAGCGCACCTATGGGCTGCAGCAGATCGAGTTCAAGCATCCCTGGGTCTACATGCCCGATGCCGACGAGATCACGCCGCCGGAGCTGCGGGACGAGATGCTCGCGATCGCAGCCGATCCCGATCGACCCGAAGTGCTGTTCCGGGTTCGCTTCAAGAACATCTTCATGGGGCGATGGATCCGCCACAGCAGCCTGTATCCGACCTGGGTGGTCCGGCTGGTCCGGCCGGAGAAGATCTCCTTCGAGCGCCAGATCAACCTGCAATGCGTCGCCGATGGCGCCGAAGGCCGCCTGCAGAGCCATTTCTACCATTACAGCTTCAACAAGGGCCTGAACGCCTGGTACGAGAAGCACAATCGCTATTCGTGGTTCGAGGCGCAGGAATCGCTGAAGAGCCTGAGGCAGGGTGGATTCAAACTTACCGATATCTTCAGCCGCCGGTCCGAGCTGCGGCGACGGGCTCTCAAGGAGCTGTCCTTCCGCATGCCGTTCCGGCCGGCATTGAGGTTTCTCTACATGTACTTCATCCGGCGGGGCTTCCTCGATGGCATGCCGGGGTATCTGTACTGCCGGCTGCTGACGGCCTACGAGTACATGATCGTCGTCAAGATGATGGAGATCCGGCGCCGCGAGCAGGGACAGCGCGTGTGACCTGGCGCCCCGCAGTCCTGCTTCGGCGCCTCGCCGTGGCGGCCGTCCTTGCGGTCCTCGCCTACGGCATCGTCGTCGGGGCCGGCCTGAAGGGGGCCGAGACCTGGCTCTTCATCCGCAGCGCGCGGGCGCCGGCCGATGTCATCGTCGTCCTGGGAGGCGACGGCCCGCCCAGGGCCGCGCAGGCGGCCGCCCTCTACAAGGCCGGCGCCGCGCCGCGCATTCTGGTGTCCGGCAGCGGGGACTGCGCTGATATCCGCCGCCTCATCGCCGAGACGGGCGTGCCGCCCGAGGTGATCGAGATCGAGTGCGAGTCGAAGAACACCTGGGAGAATGCCGAGTTGTCCGCCCCGCTGCTCACGGCCATGGGCGCCCGGCGGGCGATCCTGGTGACGAGCTGGTTTCACAGCCGCCGGGCGCTGTCCTGTTTCCAGAGCGTGCTGCCCGGGCTGGAATGGATGTCGGCGCCGGTGGAGCCGAGGGGGTCCGTCTGGCAGATGATGGCGGGATACGACGGCGTGTGGGTGATGAAGGAATACGTCAAGCTCGGCTGGTACGCGATGCGCTACGGGATCCTCGTCTGATGAACGCGCTTCTGACCTTCGGCCTCTTCGTCGTCTGTATCGCCCTGATGGTGCAGGGGCTGAGGCGGCGCGACGGAATCTACGGCTTCCCGTTCCTCGCCGGGGCGACGTTCCTCGGCTTCATCGTGCCGCAGATGATCGGGCTGACGAATGATCGCTTCCTGCCGGTCGGGGCGTTCGAGCAGACAGCCATCTTCACCATCCTCTGCGCCATCATGTGCGGGCTCGGCTGGATCGCCGGCGACCGTCCGGCGGCCGGATTCCGGTGGGTCTTCGATGAGACGCGGCTGCTGCGCGTCGCGGCCTTCATATCGCTCTTCGGCGCCTATTTCTACTATGCGCTGAGCCGGCTGCCGCCGGAGGCCCGGCTGTCGACCATGCCGAGCGGCACGGCCGTGATGTACCTGTTCTTCGCGCGCATGCTGACCTACGGGTTCATCGTCGCCGTTCTCTGTTTCGTGCGGAAACCGTCCCGTATCGCGCTGGCGATCGCCCTGTTCGATTCCGTATTCGTCATCGATCGCATCATGATGGGCGGCAAGCGTGGCGAGTTCATCGAATTCGGACTGGCCATCCTGCTCGCCGCCTGGTTCCACCGCCGCTGGGCGCTGCCGCGGACTCTCGCCCTGGTTGCCGTGCTCTTGTCCATTCTGGGGCTCAACAGCGTCGGCGACTATCGGAACAACACACGGGAGCAGAACGGCCCGACCCTGGAAGGACTGGCGCAGATCGATGTCGTCGCCAACTTCCAAGAGGTGCTGAAGAACGGCGCACCGGAGATGCGGAACGCCATCTTTCTGATCAACGCCTACAGCGAGACGCAGGAATGGGATTATGGGGCCTTCCACTGGAATGTCCTGGTCTGGAATTTCGTCCCGGCGCAGCTGGTCGGCCAGACCCTGAAGCAATCCCTGGTCATTCCGACGTTCAATGACAGGAATTACACCCCGGATCTCGGCAGCACCGAGACCGGCATGGCAGATGCCTTTGGCTCGTTCTTCTACTTTGGCGCCCTGAAGTTCTTCGCTATCGCCTATTTCCTGGCGCGGGTGTATCGGGCGGCGTCATCCGGTTGGGTTTTGGCACAGATCATCTACATTCTCAGCATCCCGTCCGGCATGCTCGCCATCACCCACCATACCCAGTGGATCCCCAGTACGCTGGTGCAGTTCGCTCTGCTGTTTCTGCCGTTGCTGTTCATCGCCAGGGTCCGACGCGTCTCGGCGGAGCGCCTGCCGGCCGGGGCGGCGGTGCCGACCGGCACGTCCTGATCTCCGGAGGGAGCAGGATCAGAAGACGGGGGGCTCGACCTCGAGCTCCAAGCGAAGGATGGCCTGCTCGGCCGCGGTCCCGGCCGCAGGCGCCGGGATCGCGCCCGGCTCCGCGACGATCAGCGCCGACGCTTCGGGAACATAGCGCAGGCCGGGCAGCCGCAGCGCCGGCTGCCCGGCGATGGTGAACGCATCGCCGGCGTTCAGCTCGACGGAGCGTGTGGTGACCTCGCGTGGCCCCGCTTGGGTCAAATCCACATTCAGCTCGATCGGTGCCAGGCCCCGGCCTTCTGCTCGCCAAGTGACGAAGCATCCGGGGGAGGGCCCGATATAGGGCCGGATCACTGTGCAACGGATCGAGATGGGATAGCCGGGGAGCCAAACCGGCCGGGTGGCGATATTCGTTTGCAGCGTGACCCGCAGCCGGCGCGAGTGGATGACCTCGTCCTCCCAGGTGAGATCCGGCGGATCGGGGCGAGTGTCCGGCAGCCCGGTCGCACGGCAGCCGGTGACGAGCAGAGAGAGAAGGCGGGGGATGGCCAGCCTGTCCCCCGGCCGAAGCCCTCCCGGCATCGAGACGCCGACAATCGCCCCGTCGCCGGCATCCACGATCTCGGAGCAGTGGCCGAACCGTGTCCCTTCCGCCCCTTCCAGCCGGATCGGCCACCCCTCCTCCAGCAGATCGACCAGCGTCGCATAGGCGGGGCCGCCATAGGCGAGGTGGAGGCGATGGTCGTCCAGCAGCCTGATCTCGCGACCGTCCATGGCCACCTCGATCCAGACCGGTCCGCGCAAGGCCCGGCCCGTCGGATCGCCGCGGCCGAAGAAGCGGCAACCGGTCACGGCCATGCGGCGGGTCGGGTTGGGGCCTTCGAGATTGATCCCACGCCGGTCCTCTCCCGGAGCGGCAGGCCCCGGAAAACTGCAGCTCTCCACCACCACCTCGCGAGCCAGGAGCTGCGCGTCGCCTTCGATCGTGCAGTCGCGCAGCGTCATGTGATTGACGCCCGTGCATTGCTGCAGCGACCCGATGGTGCAGCCCTCGAAGCTCAGGCGGTCGATCAGCTTGTCGGGTTCGGTGTAGCCGATGGAGCAGTTGCGGACCTGCACATCCTCGGCCTGGGTGACGCCGAGCGCGATCAGGTCGCAATCCTCGACGACGGCCCGGAGCGTGCCGCTGATGGTGAGGGTCTCGCGCGTGGATCTGATCCCCGCTTCGCGCACCGCGTGGTTGGGATTCGAGGCCACCGTCAGGCCCAGGAACCGCTGCGAGAGGGCCAGGGGGCAGTCCGGGCGGTCGATCGCCACGATCCGGGCGCCGCCGATCGCGGGGGCCTGCGCCGGATCCTCGGGCCAGTCCTGCTTGTGGAGGTGGAGGAGGGGACGGTCCAGCCGGATCGCCGTGCCGTCGATGGCGGCGACGCGGACGCGCTGGAAATAACGCAGATTCGGCGGATAGCCGTTTTGCTGCTGCGCATAGGACTGGATCAGCACCCAGTCGCCGGGCGCGAAGGGCAGGGGCGTGGCGCTCGGGGCGAGCAGGGTGACCGTCTGGTCTCCCGGCCGCGCCGTGCGCAGCCGCAGGCCATACTGTTCCGCCGGCCCAGCGGAGGGGGGGCCGTAGGCCGGACCGTCCGGATTCCAGTCCCAGTAGTGGTCGCGGTTGCTGGCGAGTGGCGCCTGGTCGATGTCGTAGGGGCCGGGATGCAGGCACTGGATCGTCGCGCCATAGCCCAGGACCGTGATCCGGCGGAGACCCCAGGTCCAGCGATTCCAGCTGTAGCGGTAGAAGCCGGGGTCGAGGCGGATGAGGAACTCGACGGGCGGGCGGTTCGGATCCGCAGCGCGCAGCCGGTCATCCTCGGTTTGCAGCCGCGCCACGGCGCGGTGCATGCCGCGGAAGCCGGCTGTATCGTCGGCGATGCCGTCGCCGAGTGCGCCGAAGTCCCGGGGGCTGAAGACGCGGGGCACCGCGGCGGGCTGGCCCGGCGCCGCCGATGCGGAGACCGCTGCCGTTGTGGTGGCGCCAACGGTGGCCAGGCCCGCCAGCCCTTTGAGCATGCCACGCCGATCCGGGCCGGACGCGGTCACGACCGCGCCGGCTTCGTGCGGTGCGGGCGGTGACGCAGCGCCATCAGACCGGCGCCGAGCCGGGACAGGATGCGGGCGCGGCCGCCGATTTCCGACAGGAGGGGGTGATCGGTCGCCAGCAGCCCGCCGATCCACGCCGCCGCCATGCCGGGGAGGATGACGGCCATCGCGACGAACGGATGATCGAAGCGGAAGCCCTCGATCGTCACGGCCGCAAGGGGGACGGCCGCGGTGCCCAGCGCCACCAGGGCGCTGCTGCGGCAGGCGGCCGCCGCCTCACGCCAGCTGAAGGGGATCGATCGGCGGACGAAGGTGAGCGAGGCCCAGATCTGCAGCGAGGCCGTCAGGAACAGGCTCGCCGCCACCCATGGCAACCCGGCGAAGGAGCTGCCGATGATGATGGCGATGCACGGGGGCAGGACGATCAGGCTGAGGATCAGCGTGTCCTTGACCCGCTGCACCGAGACCAGGGCCGGATAGGTCATGAAGGCGGGGAACAGGGCAAGGGACGCCAGCGCCATGATGCTCACCAGCAGTGCGGTGGCCGACCATTGCGGGCCGAACAGGACCTGCACCGCCGGATCCGCCAGCAGGGCCAGGGAGAGCAGGAACGGCCACTGTACGGCGCTCATATAGCAGAGGCCCCGCAGATTGGCCGGTCGGTGATCATGAAGATCGCCGCGCAGATCGCGAGCACGCCGATCTCGTCGGGGTGCAGCAGCCGGACCAGGATCGCGGCCATCAGCAGGTTGATGGCATTGATCGAGTATCGGGCGATGAAGGCGAAGATGATGGGACGGCGCAATCGGGAGGTTCCCCTGATCAATCGGGCGGAATGGCTCAGGCGCACCTGATGGTGTCCGGCGGGGGCCGCTGGCCCAGCAGCCAGTGGTAGACCTGCTCGAACTGCTTGGCGACGGCGGGCCAGGAGAAGCGGTCGAGGACGAGTGCCTGGCCCCGGCGGCCCATGGCCGCGCGCTGCTGATCGGTCATGGCCGTCAGCCGGCGCAGCCCGTCCACAATCGATGCCACCTCCGGCTGGATCGAGATGGCCGCATCATGGACGAAGCCTTCGGGCAGGTTGCACTGCGGCGTCAGCAGCGCGGGCAGGCCGTGGGACCAGGCCTCCAGCGCGGCGAGCGGCATGCCCTCGCTGAACGAGGGAAGGACGAAGGCGGCCGATCCGCCGAAGCACGCGGCCTTGTGGATGCCGTAGGCCGGCCCGACGATGTGTGCGCTGTCCTGCACGCCGCCCTGGACGATCGCGGATTGCAGGTCCTGGAGGTAGGCTTCGGGGCCGGGGCCCACGAACACCAGATGCCACGGCCGTGCCGCGGGCCATCCGGTCTGGAGCGCGGACCAGGCGCGGATGAGCTGGCTGGCCCCCTTCTTCGGGGTCAGGCGCCCGAGATACAGCAGGATCTTGGCGTCGTCCGGAAACCGGCCCTGCCAGGGTGGTGGTGGCAGATCGCGCGGTGGCGGGCTGACGCCGTTCGAGATCAGGCAGATCGGGTTCCCGTAGCCGAGAGCGCGGATCGACTGCATCTCGGAATCGTTGAGGGCATGCAGGCAGGACGCGCCGCGGAGATGCGCGTCCTCATAGAGCCGCATCGCAATGCGCTTCTTCCAGGACTTGTTGGCGAGCGCCCAGGGATCGAGCATTCCTTCCGGGCTCAGGACATAGGGGCGCCGCGTCCTCACGTGCCAGCGCCGCGCCGCGATCGACGGATACATCCAGAGGCCGTGAACATGGAGGAGATCCATGTCGGAGCCGGCGAGGATCGCGTCGAGCTGTCGGGAGTAGCCGAAGCTGCTGGGTCCCCATGTCTCGGCGCGGCGAACGGGAACGCCGTCCCAGCCTTCATCCGCGCCGGTGTCGTGTCCGCGGCGCAATGTCAGCACATCGACCTGCACTTTGGTCGGATCGTGCATGGTGCGGGCGAGCTCGCGCACGACCTCGGAAACGCCGCCATCCGCCGCGGCGATGGAGGCCAGCAGCATCCCGATCTTGACCGGAGGCACCGCGGCGGCGGCCTTCCGGTCGAGCCCGGCATCGGAGGAGCGTCGCGACATCGCAGGGTGGATTGGCATGGTCGATCCGTCTAGCGAAGGGCCTGGGCGGATATGGAGGCCCCTGCCTGAGCCGGAATCGCCGGCCGGAGTTGGGCAAGCGCCTGGCAAAGCCGGCGGCCATAGGATGCGAGATCGAAGTCGCCGGCCCTGACCTTGGCCTGGCGCGACATCTCCGCGAGGCGGCCGCGATGCTCGTGCAGGAACAAGAGCGACTCGACGATGGCAGCCGGGTCGCGGATCGGGACGACGAACCCGTCGACACCGTCGCGCACGACGCTGCCGGTGTTCGGCGTGGTGATCACCGGCAGCCCGGCTGCCAGCGCCTCATAGGTCACCGTCGCCGATCCCTCGCAGATCGACGGCAGCAGGAAGACGTCGGCCCACGCGTAGTGGTCGAAGATCTCCGCGCGCGGAACCGGCCCCGTGATCTCGACCAGCTGTCCCAGCCGGGATCGGACATGGTCGGGCAGGTGGCATTGACCGACCATGCGGAAGACGGCTCGCCCGGCCAACTGCCGTGCTGCCTCGACGACATAGGGGGACCCCTTGCGCAGACCGATGGCGCCGATGGTCAGGACCCGCAGCGGCCCGCCGATGCGGTTCCGCTCCGGAAGCTGAAACCGGGCATCGACGCCGTAGGGAACCAGGACGCAGCGATCCACCGGCCCGCCGCATTCCGCCACGGCCTGCCGGACGAAATCGGACGGGCAGACGATCAGGTCGGCCTTGGCCCATTCGGCCCTTTCCCGCGCCGCGAAGGCTTCGGCATAGCGGTCTTGCAGCCCTTGGCCTTCCCAGTCGGGAAACCGTCTCGCCTCCCCGAGGATCAATCGATCGACGATGGTGCGCGGCGCGATGATCTGTTCGACCGCCGTCCACAGGCCCGCGGCCCGCGCCGCCCGGATCTGTTCGAGGCATTCGCCGGCAATGCCGTAGAAGCCGCCGGCGTTGCCGAATCCTCGTCGCACGACCCGCGTCGAGAACGCCTGCGCGGTCGCCAGCATGGCCTCGGTTTCCTCCGAGGCGGTGCGGGCCCGCATCCGGCGCATGGTGTGGAGCAGTCCTGCGTTGCTGAAGCAGGTGATGCGCTCTGTTGGAATCCCGACCGGAATTCTGCCCGCGAGGCGTCGCAGGCTTTCGTTCAGCGCGCGGCGGGGCATGTGGCCGAGCAGGCGAGGCCAGCCCTTGGTCGCGCAGATGTCGGTGTAGAAGTGCTCGAGCAGCCCGGCCCGATGGAGGATGCGGGGCACGGCATAGTGCATCCGGGCTCCTAGCTGGCTGACGACAACGGCCTCGGTCACGATAGCTTCTTCTTCGCCAGTTGCGGCCTATCGGCCTCGAAAACCGCGCTCTCGGGCGTCCGGATGAGACCGGCGATCAGGCGGCCCCATTCATCCCAGCCCCGCAGGTGGGTGTATTCGCGCTCGAACAGATCCCGGGCGTTCTCGCCCATCCGGGCACTGGCCTCCGGCGCGGCCGCCAGCTCCCCGATGTGGGCGGCGAGCCCCGCGCTGTCGCCGATCGCGACAAACCGGCCGCACTGTCCCGTGGTGAGGGCCGCGGGCACCTCGCCGGCGAGGTCGCCGATGAAGAGCGTCGGCCGGCCGGCGGCGAGGATGCCGTAGAACTTGCTGGGAATGATGCAGGGTTCGAGCGGGGGAAGCAGGGAGACGAGGTGGACGTCGGCGGCACAGAGGCTTTCGGACAGGCGCTCGCTCGGCTGCAGCGGCTGGAACTGCACATTGTCCAGCTGCTTCTCGCGGACCCAGCTTTCGACCGCCGCCCGCTTGTGGCCATCGCCAATGAAGAGAAAGCGGATGTCGTCGCGGGACCTCAGGCGATCCGCCGCCTCCAGGATCGTATCGAACTCGTGCGCACGGCCGAAATTGCCTGAGTAGCCGACGACGAACTTGCCCTCGAGGCCCCATTGCCGCCGCAGGGTGTTGGCCGCGGGCGGCACCGGGCGGATGCCGCCTGCGTCGGCCCAGTGATGAACCACCTGCAGCCTGTCCGGCGGAATGCCGCGGGCTGCCAGGAAGCGCCCCATCGTGCCGGTCGGCGTCACGTTGACCGCGGCCCGTGCGAGGGACCAGTCGCGAAGCCGGAGCGCCAACCTGCCGAGACGCGCGCTGCCCGGCATGCCGAGCCTCAGCGCGACCTCCGGGAACAGGTCGTGCAGCCAGTTCACCATCCGCGCGCCCCTGAGGCGGAGCGGCAGGGCCAGCGTCACCGAGAGAAGCGGGGGGTCGGTGCAGACGATGCAGATGTCGCCGCGCTCGGCATGACGCAGCACCCACCAGGCCGCGGAGAGATGGAAGGTGAGATAGTCGAGAGCCCGGCCCCATAGGGTCGACCGTCCGAAGGTGGAGGTCCAAAGACGATGGATCCTGATGCCGTCCAGATCTCCCTCGGACGGCAACCTCTGGCCGCGATCATTGTGGATGTCGCGGCTGGCCAAGCCGGCGACCGGGAAGCCTCGCTCCCTCAAACCCGCCGCGAGGCTAGAGGTCATCCGGCTGGTCGCCGATTGATCAGGATGCAGATACCGGTTCACGAGAATGATTTTCATGAATCGCGCGTTCCTGTGCGTCTTCATCGACGGGTCGAAGGGCGCCGCGCCGGAAACAGGGCGCCGGATCGGAAATTCATCCGCGGCGGATGCTGGAACAGTGGTCGGGCCGCCCGGGGGCCGGCAAGGAAGACAAAGGCGGTAGCGGCCACGGAGGGGCGGAGAGGGGGGGCATCCGTGGGGAGCGCCGATCAACCGTGGGAGGTAGTCCCCTCCTCACCCGGGCACCCTCCAGGTCATCACAACGGCCGTCGTGATCCGTCGCGGACCATTCCCTTGGTCAGATGCCCATTTCAGCCAGGAACGGTATGGTTCCGCTACGCTTCTATTGTTCAGGCGAATACACGGATATTCAAATAACTACAGCCTGACGAGAAATGAATGCCGATCACGAACGCTCATATCGGAGAAGACGTCGTCATTTTTCATCACGATCTGGTCAACATCTATGGCTGTACGATCGGAGACCACACGAGGATCGGTCCCTTCGTCGAGATCCAGAAGAACGCACGCATCGGCGCATCCTGCAAGATCTCGTCGCATTCCTTCATCTGCGAGGGGGTGGTGATCGAGGACGAGGTGATGATTGCCCACGGGGTGATGTTCACGAACAGCCTTCTGCCCCAGGCGACGAATGATGATGGCAGCCTGCAGGTCGATGGGGAGTGGGAGTTGACGCCGCCCCTGATCCGGCGGCGGGCATCGATCGGCTCGAACGCGACGATCATCGGCGGTGTCACGGTCGGCGTGGAGGCGCTCGGGGTGATCGTCTACGACGATCTCCAGGCCAGCGAGAAGGTGAAGGTCTACGACCGCGGCATCAACCTTGCCGACGATACGAAGGACATCCAGAAGCTGATGGTCTCGTACCGGATGGGCGACATGTGGGCGCCCCAGCTCTCGGTCAAGGAAGCGCTGCTGACCGAGACCGAACACTTCATCCAGTGCATCAACACCGAGCAACGCCCCGCGACCGACGGCGGAAGCGGTCTCCGGGTCGTCGAAATGCTGGAGGCAGCGTCGCAGTCGATGAAACAGCGCGGCCAACCCATCGACCTCGTCGAGCTGCGGAGAGCTTCATGATTCCCTTTCTGGATCTGCGCGCGCAGTACCAGCAGATCGGTCCCGAGCTGGAGCGGGCGACGCTGGAGGTCCTGCGCGGCACCGACTACGTCCTGGGGGCGCCGGTCGCGGATTTCGAGGACGCCTTCGCCGCCTATTGCGGCGCGCGGGAGTGCGTCGCCCTGAACACCGGCACCTCGGCTTTGCATCTCGCCCTTCTCGCCGCCGGCGTCGGTCCCGGCGACGAGGTGGTGACGGTGCCGATGACCTTCGTCGCCACGGTGGCCGCCATTCTCTATGCCGGCGCGACCCCGGTCTTCGTCGACATCGATCCCAAGACCTGGACCATGGATCCGTCGGCGCTCGAGGCGGCGCTGACGCCGAAGACCAAGGCCATCGTGCCGGTCCACCTGCACGGCCGCCTGGCCGATATGGACGCGATCATGGCGATCGGCCGCCGGCACGGCGCCTGGATCATCGAGGATGCGGCGCAGGCACATGGCGCCTGCCGCAACGGCGTCTCCGCGGGCACCATCGGCGACATCGGTTGCTTCAGCTTCTATCCCGGCAAGAATCTCGGTGCGGTCGGCGAAGGCGGGGCCATCGTCACCAACCGCGCCGACCTGGCCGAGACGATCCGCTGCCTGCGCGATTGGGGCCGGAACGGCAAATACAATCACGTCCGGCACGGCTTCAACTACCGGATGGACGCGATCCAGGGGGCGGCGCTCGGCGTCAAGCTCCGCCATCTGGACGAATGGACCGACGCCCGCCGGCGGGTCGCAGCGCTGTACGCTGAGGCGCTGTCCGGCCTCGATTCCGTGCAACTGCCGGCGCCGGCGAGGGGCGAGGACCATGCCTACCATGTCTACGCCATCCGGACGCCGGACCGTGACGGCATCCGGGCCCGCCTGGCGCAGGTCGGGGTTTCCACCGGCATCCACTATCCGCGGCCGGTCCACCTGCAGCCCGCCTATGCGAAGCTCGGCTACGGGCCGGGGCAGTTCCCGGTCAGCGAGGCCATGGCGGCGGAAACCCTGTCGCTGCCGATCTATCCGGAGCTGGCGGACGGAACGGTCCGGCAGATCGCCCGGGCCGTGGTGCAAGTCTGCCAACCACAAAGGGCCTCGGTCGCCTGACCGATAGAAACTCTCTTCCTGAGTGAGGTCATCATGTCCAGCCAAAGCGATATCCTGGCCGGCAAGCGCGTGCTTGTCACCGGCGGGGCGGGGTTCGTCGGGTCACGGATCGTCGATCATCTCGTCGACGCCGGATGCTCCGAAATCCTGGTCGTCGACAACATGGTCCGCGGCCGGCCGGAGAACCTGGCGCGAGCGATGGAGAGCGGCCGCGTCCGCCTGATCGACCTCGATATCCGGGACCGGTCGGTGATGGCGGGGCTGGTCGACGGGATCGACACCGTCTTCCACATGGCGGCGCTCCGCATCACGCATTGCGCCGCAGAGCCCCGGCAGGCGCTCGAGGTCATGGTCGACGCCACCTTCGATCTGCTCGAGCAATGCGTCGCCTCCGCTGTCCGGAAGGTGGTGATGGCGTCGTCGGCCTCGGTCTACGGCATGGCGGACCAGTTCCCGACGCCGGAGACCCACAATCCCTATGCCAACCGGACCCTTTATGGTGCCGCGAAGATGTTCGGCGAGGGGCTGCTGCGGTCGTTCAACGACATGTACGGGCTCCGCTACGTGGCGTTGCGCCACTTCAACGTCTACGGCCCGCGCATGGACATCCATGGCCGCTACACCGAGGTGATGATCCGGTGGATGGAGCGGATCGAGGCCGGCAGCCCGCCGGTCATCTATGGCGACGGCTCGACGACCATGGATCTGGTGAATGTCGACGACGTGGCGCGCGCCAATATCCTCGCCGCGACCTCCGACGCCAGCGACGTCGTCCTCAATATCGGAAGCGGCGAGGAAACGTCGCTGCTCGAGCTTTCGCGAATGA
The DNA here is from genome assembly GCF_038440215.1 of Inquilinus sp. OTU3971. NCBI lineage: Bacteria > Pseudomonadati > Pseudomonadota > Alphaproteobacteria > Rhodospirillales > Rhodospirillaceae > Inquilinus > Inquilinus sp. OTU3971. Next base: position 12,674 of record NZ_JASATH010000187.1, read on the forward strand.
TGTGTGCCGCCATGGACCGGCCCTGGCTGATCCCGGCGCATGTGGCGGAACGGGCGGTGAACCCCGTCGCCAAGCGCCTGGCGGACACCGCGGCCGCGAGCGAGTTGATCGGCTTCCGGACACGCGTGCCGGTCGAGGCCGGGCTGCGCGGGCTCGCGGCCTGGTGGCGCGAGGCGTCGAAGATCTCCCAGGCCGACGTCGCGCCGTCGGACGGCCTGACCCCGAAGGCTCCGGTGATCGAGGCCCGGGTCGCATGATCCCCATCGCACAGCCCTTGCTCGGCGAAGAGGAAGTCGCGGCCGCCGCGGCGGTGATCCGCTCCGGCTGGCTGACGCAGGGTCCGCAGGTCGCCGCCTTCGAGGCCGAGTTCGCCCGCTTCGTCGGCGCCGGCCACGCCTGCGCCGTCGCAAACTGCACGGTCGCCCTGCACCTGGCCCTGCTGACCCTCGGGATCCGGCCGGGGGATGAGGTGATCACCGTCAGCCACAGCTTCATCGCGACCGCCAATGCGATCCGGCAATGCGGGGCCGTGCCTGTCTTCGTCGATGTCGCCCCCGATACCTTCAACATCTCGCCCGAGGACGTGGCGCGGGCGATCACGCCGAAGACCAGGGCCGTCCTGTGCGTGCACCAGATGGGGATGCCCTGCGACCTGGGGGCGATCCTGGCCATCGCACGGGCGCATGGGCTGGCCGTGATCGAGGACGCGGCCTGCGCTGCGGGATCCGAGATCCTGTTCAACGGCAGATGGGAGAAGATCGGACGGCCGCGCGGCGACATCGCCTGCTTCTCGTTCCATCCGCGCAAGCTGGTCAGCGTCGGCGACGGCGGCATGCTCACCACCAACAACCCCGACTGGGATGCCCGCTTCCGGCTCCTGCGGCAGCATGGCATGTCCGTCTCCGACACGGTCCGGCATGGCAGCAGCCGCGTCGTCTTCGAGGAGTACGAGGTCCCGGCCTACAACTACCGGCTGACCGATCTGCAGGCGGCGATCGGGCGACAGCAGCTGAAGCGGCTGCCCGCGATCGTCGCGCGGCGACGGGAGCTGGGGCATCACTATCGGCAGCTGCTGCACGGCCTCGACGGAGTGGTGGTGCCGTTCGAACCGCGCTGGGCCCGGTCGAACTGGCAGAGCTATTGCGTTCGGCTGCCCCCGGGAACCGATCAGCGCGCCGTCATGCAGCGCCTCCTGGATGATGGCATCGCCACGCGCCGCGGCGTCATGTGCGCGCATCTCGAGCCGGCCTATGCCGACCAGCCGCTGCGCTTTCCGCTGCCGCACTCCGAGGCGGCCCGGGATCGCTGCATCCTGCTGCCTCTCTTCCCGCAAATGACGGCGGCGACGCAGATCCGGATCGTGGATGCGCTGCGATGCGCCCTGGCCGCCGATGCAGCCATGCCGAAGGAGGACGTCGTTGTCGCCTGACGCGGGACACCGGTTCCCGGTCGACGGCACGGAGGTCCTGTGCCACCTGATGCGGGAGCGCATCGCGGCCACCGGCCTCGACCTGGCGGGGCTGACCGTGCTGACCGAGGCGGCGACGGGCGCCCCATCGAGCCGGATGGGATCGCCGAACGGATACAGGGGGGCGGAAGGTCCTGTCCGAAATCGCGACCGCACACCCCCCCGGGGGTCACGCCCGCCTCTATCGTTCAGGATGTCGGATCGGAGTGGGTCTCATAAAATCGGGGCTGGGCAACGATAATCCCAAAAGATATTTTCTCATTGCGGGTCTGGAGTAACGGATGTCCGACAAAACCGCCCTCATCATCGGTGTCACCGGGCAGGATGGGGCCTATCTTTCTGAGCTTCTGTTGTCGAAGAACTATCAGGTTCACGGCATCAAGCGAAGGTCATCTTCATTCAATACACAGAGGATTGATCACCTCTATGAAGATCCGCATGGCGGAGATGCCCGATTCCATCTGCATTACGGTGACCTGACGGACGCGACCAACCTCTGTCGCATCATCCAGGAGGTGGCGCCGGACGAGATCTACAATCTCGGCGCCCAGAGCCATGTCCAGGTCAGTTTCGAGACGCCGGAATACACCGCCAATGCCGATGCCCTCGGCGTGATGCGTGTCCTGGAGGCGATGCGCATCTTCCGTCTCGGGGATCGCTGCCGCTTCTACCAGGCTTCGACCTCGGAGCTTTTCGGACGGGTGCAGCGCATCCCTCAGGATGAGGGGACCCCGTTCTATCCCCGCAGCCCCTACGCCGTGGCCAAGCTCTACGGCTACTGGATCACGGTGAACTACCGGGAGGCATACGGAATGCACGCCTCCAACGGCATCCTGTTCAATCATGAGAGCCCGATCCGCGGCGAGACCTTCGTCACGCGGAAGATCACGCGGGCGGTCGCCGCGATCGAGCACGGGCTGCAGAGCAGCCTGCACCTTGGCAATCTCGACGCCAAGCGGGACTGGGGTCACGCCCGCGACTATGTCGACGGCATGTGGCGCATCGTGCAGCAGGACGAGCCGGACGACTATGTTCTCGCGACGGGAGAGACCCATACCGTGCGGGAATTCGTCGAGCTCGCCTTTCGGACCGTCGGCCGCGACATCGAATGGGTGGGCGGGGGAGTCGACGAGAAGGGGCTGGACGCCCGCACCGGCTCGCCGCTGATCGAAATCGACCCGCGCTACTTCCGGCCGACCGAAGTCGATCTGCTGATCGGCGATCCGACGAAGGCGCGGGACAAGCTGGGCTGGCGGCACACCGTGCCGTTCGAAGCCCTGGTGTCGGAGATGGTGCAGTCGGATCTGCAGACCGTCATGTGGGAGACCGGGCGCAATGACCGCTACAATTGAGCCCATGCGGGGCGCCGTCGATCTGACCGGAAAGCGGGTCTGGGTCGCGGGCGATCGCGGCATGGTCGGATCGGCGCTGTGCCGCAGGCTTGGCGCCGAGGCGTGCGACCTGATTGTCGCCAGCCGCACCGAGCTCGATCTCAGAGATCAGGCGGCGACCGCCGCCTGGATGGAGCGCAGCCGGCCGGACATCGTGTTCGTCGCCGCAGGGCGCGTCGGCGGCATTGCCGCCAACGCCTCGATGCCCGCCGATTTCCTGTACGACAATCTGATGATCGCCGCGAACATCATCCATTCGGCGCATCGTATCGGCGTCGAGAAGCTCCTCTATCTGGGCTCCAGTTGCATCTATCCGCGCGAGACCGCCCAGCCGATCCGCGAGGAGCAATTGCTGACCGGAGCATTCGAGCCGACCAATGAGGGTTACGCCGTTGCCAAGATCGCAGGGATCAAGCTGGTCGAAAGCTTCGCCCGTCAGCATCATTGCCGTTTCATTTCGGCCTTGCCCTGCAATCTCTATGGTCCGAACGACAATTTCGATCCCGAAAAATCCCACGTCCTGCCGGCCCTGATCCGGAAATTCCACGAAGCGAAGGTCGAAGGGGCGCCGACAGTCACGATCTGGGGCTCGGGCCGGCCACGGCGGGAGTTCCTCTATGTCGATGACCTCGTCGACGCCTGCATGCTCGCCATGCGGCACTATGACGGGCCGGGGCCGATCAATATCGGCGCCGGCGCCGATCTTCCCATCGCTGATCTGGCGGCGCTGGTGGGGGAGGTCGTCGGCTATCGCGGCCGCATGGTGTTCGACACCTCGAGGCCGGACGGGACGCCGCGGAAGCTGCTGGACACCAGCCGCATCCGGAAGCTTGGTTGGCATCCCAAGGTCGATCTGCGCCAGGGAATTGCGGAGAGCTATCGGTTCTGGGCCGATTCCTTCGCCGGCAGGAATGCGGTCGTCGCCGGCGCATGACGCGCAAAGATGAAGGCCTCCATCCGGCGGTGGATGGAGGCCTTCAC
>NZ_JASATH010000188.1:0-16030 GCF_038440215.1 Inquilinus sp. OTU3971
TGGGGGGCCGGGGGCCCGCCGGGGCGGCCCCCCCCCCCCCGCGACCGGCTGGCGCGAGGCCTGCCGGTCGACCGCCACGCCCTCGGCGTCGCGGCCTGGATGCGCTATGTCGCCGGGACGGACGAGGCCGGCAAGCCGATCGACGTTCGCGATCCGCTGGCCGCCGATCTCGCCGCGATCGCGCGTGAGGCCGGGCCGGTGGCGGAGCGCTTGGCGCCGGCGCTGCTCGGCGTCCGTGCCGTGTTCGGCGACGACCTGCCGGGCCAGCCGCAGTTCCGCGCCGCGGTGACCCGAGCCCTCGACGCCCTGTATCGCCAGGGCGCCAAGGCGACGGCCGCTTCCTATGCCCGTTTGGAGGGCTGACAACCGGCCCGGGGAGGTCGCTCGCGCCGAATACCTTACCAGGAGGTAAAATATTTTCGGCCGTGATGTCGATTCCCGGCCGGCCCGTTCGTCTTCAGCATGAGAGCCGGCGTTCCGAAGCGGGATGAGCCCCTCCGGAAGCGATCCGGCGCCATGCGGAAGAGGCCCCTATGTCGCAACCGCGGACGGACAATCCCTATCGCTGGGTCATCATCGGTGTCGGCGCGCTGATGACCTGCGTCGGCATCGGCGCGATGTTCTCGCTGGCGATCTTCCTGCAGCCGATGGCGGCCGATACCGGCTGGAGCCGCGCCGGCATCTCCAGCGCCATGACCCTCAACTTCCTGGTCATGGGCGCGGCCGGCTTCGCCTGGGGCGCGATCAGCGACCGCATCGGCCCCCGGATCGTGGTGCTCAGCGGCGCGGCGCTGCTGGGCCTGGCCCTGGTCCTGGCCAGCCACGCCACCACGCTGGCCGCGTTCCAGCTGATCTACGGCACGCTGGTCGGGCTCGCGGCCGGAGCCTTCTTCGCCCCGATGGTGGCCGCCGCCACCGGCTGGTTCGACACCAACCGCGCTTTGGCCGTGTCGCTGGTGTCGGCGGGCATCGGTGTGGCGCCGATGACGGTCTCGCCCTTCGCCGCCTGGCTGGTGGCGGCCTATGACTGGCGCACGGCGATGATGATCGTCGGCATCGCCGCCTGGGTTCTGCTGCTGCCGGCCGGGCTGCTGGTGCGGCGGCCGCCGGCCGCAGTCGGCGGCGCCGAGGCTCCGGCGCCGTCCGGCGAGATCGGCGACATGTCCGCGGCCAGCGCCTTCCGCACGCCGCAATTCGCGGTCCTGGCGGCGACCTTCTTCCTGTGCTGCGCGGCCCATTCCGGGCCGATCTTCCACATGGTCAGCTATGCCATCACCTGCGGCGTCGCCCCGCTGGCCGCCGTCACCATCTACAGCGTCGAAGGGCTGGCCGGCCTCGGCGGGCGCCTGCTGCTCGGCATCCTGGCCGACCGGCTCGGCGTCAAGCGCGTGCTGGTGGCCGGGCTGCTGGTGCAGGCGGTCGTCATCGTCGCTTATCTGTTCGTCGCCAATCTCGGCGAGTTCTACCTGCTGGCCGCGATCTTCGGCACCGCCTATGGCGGCGTGATGCCGCTCTATGCCGTGCTGGCGCGCGAATATTTCGGCCAGGCGGCCATGGGCACCGTGTTCGGCGCGGTGACCATGGCCTCCAGCATCGGCATGGCGCTCGGCCCCCTGGCCGGCGGCTGGGTGTTCGACACCTTCGCCGCCTATCACTGGCTCTATCTCGGGTCGTTCGCGGTCGGGCTCGGCGCCGTCGCCATCGCGCTGGCCTTCCCGCCCTTGCCGTCGCGGCGGAGCCAGCGGCTTCAGCCGGCGTGAGCGTGTCCGGCTGCGCCGTCCCCGTCCTGCGATGGGGACGGCGCAGCCGTCTTCAGGCCGCCGCCCGGTCCCGTGGGCCGATCGGGCGGTCGCCCTTCACCGTGGTGCGGTAAAGGGTGCGGGCCAGATGCGGCGGGCAGCCGGTGGCCAGGTGGATGGTGGCGCGGTTGTCCCAGAACACCAGGTCGTGCGCCTGCCAGCGGTGCCGGTACTGGAACTGCGGCTGGATCATGTGCTCGAACAGCCGGCGCAGCAGCGCGTCGCTCTGCGGCCGTTCCAGCTCGGTGATGTGGGTGGTGAAGCCCTCGTTGACGAACAGCGCCTTGCGGCCGGTGGCGGGGTGGATCCGCACCACCGGATGGGTCACCGGCGGCACGGTCTTGGCCTGGTCCGCGGTCAGGCCGGGCCGCAGCGAGCTCTTGGCCTGCTGCGCCACATTGCGGGCGCTGTAGTCGTGCACTGCCGTGAGGCTCTCGATCTGCGCCTTGGTCGCATCGTCCAGCGCGTCATAGGCCGCAGCCATGCTGACGAACAGCGTGTCGCCCTCGACCGGCGGCAGCGTCTGGGCATGCAGCAGCGACCCCAGGCTCGGCTCCGCCTTGTAGGACAGGTCGGAATGCCAGTAGCGCCCGGCATCGGCCAGGCCCAGCGGCTTGCCGTCGCGCATCTCGTTCGAGACGATCAGGATCTCGGGGTGCCCGGCCAGGTGGAAATGGTGCTGCACATGGATCTCCAGCTCGCCGAAGCGGCGGCTGAAGTCGATGTGGTGCTGCGGCGTGAACCGCTGGTCGCGGAACACCACGAGGGACTTCGCCTCGAACAGCGACTTGATCCGGGCGAAGGTCGCCTCGTCCGGCGGGGTGGCGAGGTCGAGCCCCGTGATCTCGACGCCCAGCAGCTCGGACAGGGGACGGGTGGTGAAGGACATGGCGGCGTTTCCGTGCTGTCGATCTAAGGGTTCTGCGTGCCCCAGCGCTCGACGGTGAGCCGGGACAGGGTGCGGAACAAGAGGCTTTCGACCAGGAGGCCGATCAGGATGATGGCCAGGAGGCCGGCGAAGACGTTGGCCGTCTCCAGCTGGTTGCGGTTGACGTAGATGAACCAGCCGAGCCCGCCGGAGCGGGAGGAGACGCCGAACACCAGCTCGGCGGCGATCAAGGTTCGCCAGGCGAAGGCCCAGCCGATCTTCAGCCCGGCCAGGATCGCCGGGAAGGCGGCCGGCACCAGGATCCTGACGACATAGGCGACGCCGCCGAGGCCGAGATTCTGCCCGACCATGGCGAGTGGCCGCGGTACGGCGCGGAAGCCGGAATGGGTGGCCAGCGCCAGCGGCCACAGCACCGAATGGACGATGACGAACAGCAGGCTGGGCGTGCCGAGGCCGAACCAGAGGAGTGCGATCGGCAGGAGGGCGATCGCCGGCAGCGGGTTGAACATCGCGGTCAGGGTCGCCAGCAGCTCGGCGCCCAGCCGGCTGGCCGTGGCCAGCCCGGCCAGGATCGCCGCCGCGACCACGCCGATGGCATAGCCCGCCACCAGCACCTGTAGCGAGGCCAGGGTGCGCAGCGGCAGCTCGCCGCTGGCCAGGCCCTGGCCGAAGGCCGCCAGGGTGGTCAGGAAGCCGGGCAGCAGCAGCGGGCTGCCGACGATGCGCGCCGCGATCTCCCACACCGCTGCCAACGCCGCCAGGATCAGGAGACGACGCCAGGCGCCGGTGCCGATCCAGCGCCGCACGGGCGTCTCGGCGGCCGGACGCAGCGGCGATCCGGCCTGCAGCAAGCCCTGATAGTCAACCATCGGCCGTCTCCGAGTGGCCGATCTGGTCGGCGATCAGGCCGCCGATCCGGGCCTCCAGCGCGGCGAAGGCCGGGTCGCCCCGGTCCGGGCCGCGGCCGCCCGGTAGGTCGATCACGGCGCGGATCCGGCCCGGATGCGCGGTCATCACCACGATCCGGCTGCCGACCACGATCGCCTCGTCGATCGCATGGGTCACGAACAGGGTGGTGACGCCGGTGTCCTCGCACAGCGCCAGCAGCTCCTCCTGCATCCGGCGCCGGGTCATGGCGTCCAGCGCGGCGAAGGGCTCGTCCATCAGCAGCACCTCGGGCCGCAGCGCCAGGGCGCGGGCAATGGCGACGCGCTGCTTCATGCCGCCCGACAGGGTGTTCGGATACTGGTCGGCGACGCGGGCCAAGCCGACGCGCTGCAGCATGTCGTTGGCGGTCGCCTCGGCCTCGGCCCGGCGGGTGCGCTTCGCCCAGGACAGGGCGGCGACCAGGTTGCGCCGCACCGTCAGCCAGGGCAGCAGCTGCTCGAAATCCTGCAGCACCATCATCCGGTCGGGCCCGGGGCGCGACACCGGCCGCCCGTCCAGCAGCACCCGGCCGGACGCGGGCGGCAGGAAGCCGCCGATGCTCTTCAGCAGGCTCGATTTGCCGCAGCCGGACGGGCCCAGCAGCACCAGCCGCTCGCCGCGGCGGATATCCAGGCTGACATCCTCGACCGCCGTCACCGTCCGGCCGTCGACGGCATAGGACAGGGTGACACCCTCCACCCGCAGCGCGGCTGCTGCGGTTGTCTCCGGGGCCAGGGCGAGGGCAGGGGCCGCCATCTCAGCTGCCCTGCCGGTCGTGCAGCGGCGGGAAGAACAGGTCGCGCCAATCGGCCGTGGTGGTGGCGATCTGGCCGATGCGGTGCTGGAACGCGACGAACTTCAAGACGTTCTCGGGCGCCACGGTGTAGCGCGTGTCGGCGGCGGTGATCAGCGCCTCGACGAAGGGCTCCGGCAGCTTCGAGGATTCGGCCGCTATGTACAGCTTGGCCGCCTCGGCCGGATGGGCCTGGATGAACTGGTCGGCGCGGTCCAGCGCCGTGACGATTGCCGCCACCGTCTTCGGGTTCTCGGCGTAGAAGGCGCCGGTGGCGTAGATTACGTTGAAGGTGTGCGGCCCGCCCAGCACGTCGAAGCTGCTCAGCACCCGGTGGATCTTCGGGGCCTGCAGCTGCTGGTTCTGGAACGGCGGGGCGCCGAAATTGGCGGTGACCTCGGCGCTGCCGGACAGCAGGGCCGCGGTCGCATCCGGATGCGCCATGCTGACGGTCAGGTCGTCCAGCTTCGTCGCCTGGTCCTCGCCGAAGGCCTGGGCCGCCGCCATCTGCAGCACCACCGCCTGGAACCCGACCTTCACCGCCGGCAGGGCGATCCGGTCCTTCTCGGTGAAGTCGGCCAGCGTCTTCACCTGCGGGTTGCTGGTGGTCAGGTAGATCGGCATCGAACCCAGCGCGGCGATGCCCTTGACGTCGATCGAGCCGCGCGTCTTGGCCCACAGCGTGATCGCCGGCGGCGCCCCGGCCGCGGCCACGTCCAGGCTGCCGGACAGCAGGGCCTCGTTCATCGCCGCGCCGCCGCTGACCTGGATCCACTCGATCTCCGGCGCCGGCAGCCCGGCCTCGGCCACCGCGGCCTCGATCAGCTTCTGCTGCTTGGCGACGATCATCGGCAGGTAGGAGATGCCGAATTGCTGCGCGATCCGCAGCGTCTCGGTCTCGGCCTGGGCTGGGGCGGCCAGGGCGAGCAGTGTCGCGGCGGCAACGAGGAGGGCAAGGCGGGGGCGCATGGCGACGATCTCTGGCTGGGCGGCAATAGGACGAAGATTTGGGGGGAAGCTGGAAATATCAATCCAATTTATTTGTGTTATTTTATATATATCAAAAATCAGATGTGATTTATGTTCTGTCCGACCCGGCTGCGGACTTCCGTTCCGAGTCTGAACCGATAGCATCCGACTCTGTAACGAAGGCTAATTCCGACAATAGAATCGCCAAAATCGCTCGCCGACGACATGGCGGGTTCTTCGGCTGCAGGGAAGCGATCTCGGTCCGTTCCCAAATGCCTCTTGAGGCGGGACGGGTCGAGGCGCATCATTATTTGTGCGGTGCCGATGATTCGGCGAGTCGGTTGCCTCTGCGCCGCACCGCCCGACGGCGCTCCATCGATCGGAAGGAGATCCGATGGACATCGTGACGTTGATCATCCAGCTCGTGGCAGGTGCGGTCGGCGGCAATGTGGCCGGCGCTGCGCTCAAGCAATACAATCTCGGCACTCTCTGGAACTCGGTCGCCGGCATCGTCGGCGGCGGCATCGGCGGCCAGATCCTGGGGGCGATCGTCCCCAGCCTCGGCGCGGCGGCTGCCAGCGGCAGCCTCGACATCGGCTCGATCATCGGCCAGATCGTCGGTGGTGGCGTCGGCGGCGGCGTCCTGATGGTCATCGTCGGCATCATCAAGCAGATGATGGCCGGCGGGCAGAAGGCCCAGTAACCGGGCCCGGTAAATCGGACTGCGGCGCCCGGACGGCCCACACCGGGCGCCGCAACCCGCTTCCCCGCGCCGGCGCCGCTTGCTAGAAGGGCGCCGGACGGGCCTGTAGTTCAGCGGTTAGAACCCGCCGCTCATAACGGTGTTGTCGCAGGTTCGAATCCTGCCGGGCCCACCACGCTTCGCCCTTACGGGCTTCGCGTGGCGCAGCCACGCCGAAACCGTTAGGGCGAAGCAGTGTCCGGCGTAGCTGGAGCGAAGCGAAAGCGAAGACGGACTGACGCATTGTGGTACGTCTACATCATCCGGAGCACCGCTTTTCCCGACCAGGAGTACGTCGGCGCCTCCGCTGATCTGAGACAGCGGATAGCCGACCACAACGCAGGCAAATCGACCCACACGGCCAAGTTCATGCCGTGGGAGCTGATCTGGTACTGCGCTTTTCCGGATAAACTCAAAGCCCTGGCGTTTGAGAAGTACCTCAAATCGCATTCCGGTAGAGCCTTTACGAAGAAGAGGCTGGTCTGATTCGACCGGCCACAACGCAAGCTGCCCGCTTCAGCTCCCCCGCGCCGCCTCGTACAGCGCGATGGCGGCGGCGTTGGAGACGTTCAGGCTGCCGATCGGGCCCAGGGTCGGCAGCTTGGCCAGCACGTCGCAGGTTTCGCGCGTCAGGTGGCGCAGGCCCTCGCCCTCGGCCCCCAGCACCAGCGCCACCCGGTCGCCGTGCATCGCCTCGGCCAGCGTCGCCTCGCCCTCCTCGGCCAGGCCGATGCGGCGGAAGCCCCATTCGCCGAGCGATTCGAGGGCCCGGGCCAGGTTCTTCACCCGGGTCAGCGGCACGTGCTCGACCGCGCCCGACGCCGCCTTGGCCAGCACCCCGGTGACCTCGGGCGTGTTGCGATCGGTGACGATCACCGCGAGCGCGCCGAAGGCGGCGGCGGAGCGCAGGATGGCGCCGATGTTGTGCGGGTCGGTCACCTGGTCCAGCACCACCACCACGCTGCGCCCCTGCGTGGCGTCGCGCAGCTCAGCCTCGCGGCCGAGATCGTCGATGTCCGGCGCGTCCAGCGGCTTGATCTCGAGTGCGATGCCCTGGTGCACGGCGCCCTTGAGGAAGCGATCCATCAGGGCGCGGTCGACGATCTCCGGCGCCGGGCGGTCGATGCCGGCCGCGGCCGCCTGCGCCAGGGCGTCGGACAGATTCGCCAGCCCGGCCTCGGTGCATTGCACCCGGGTGATCTCCCGCTCCGGATTCAGGATCGCGGCGACGGCGGCATGGACGCCGTAGAGGTAGCGGTCGGGCTCGCGCGCCGGCGGCCGGCCATCGGGTGCACGGCCGCCGGGGCCGCGCTGATCCGGGCGCTGGCCCTGATGCGGGTTGGGCCGCGGGGCGTGGGACGGCGCGGCGCGGGGCGGGCGGTTCTGAGGTGTGCGGGTCATCGCCGTCCTGTGCGCTGTGAGGCGGGCGGGGTCAAGTTTACGATTTTCGCATCACGCATGCTTGACTTCCGCGCCGGGATGTCGATATTCCGCCCCGCCATTCGCCGAGCCGTGCGGCGAAGCCCTTTGGAGGGGTGGCCGAGTGGTTAAAGGCAGCAGACTGTAAATCTGCCCGCATAGCGTACGCTGGTTCGAATCCAGCCCCCTCCACCAAAGCCCGCTTGGCTTCGATGTCACGGTCGAGGACATGGCGCGTCCCGGACCACCGGGCGGGTGTAGCTCAATGGTAGAGCAGCAGCCTTCCAAGCTGAATACGAGGGTTCGATTCCCTTCACCCGCTCCAGTCCCGCGGACACACAGGTCCCAACCGCGAACGATTAGGGTTTTGAGAGAATGGCGAAGGCGAAGTTTGAGCGGACGAAGCCGCACTGCAACATCGGGACGATTGGTCACGTGGACCATGGGAAGACGTCGCTGACGGCGGCGATCACGAAGGTGTTGGCGGAGACGGGCGGGGCGACGTTCACGGCGTACGACCAGATCGACAAGGCGCCGGAAGAGAAGGCGCGCGGGATCACGATCTCGACGGCACATGTGGAGTATGAGACGGCGAACCGTCACTACGCGCATGTGGACTGCCCGGGCCACGCCGACTACGTGAAGAACATGATCACGGGCGCGGCGCAGATGGACGGTGCGATCCTGGTGGTGTCGGCGGCGGACGGGCCGATGCCGCAGACCCGGGAGCACATCCTGCTGGCGCGCCAGGTCGGCGTTCCGGCGCTGGTGGTGTTCCTGAACAAGGTCGACATGGTCGACGATCCGGAGCTCCTGGAGCTGGTGGAGCTCGAGGTCCGCGAGCTGCTGAGCTCGTACGACTTCCCGGGCGACGACATTCCGATCATCCCGGGCTCGGCGCTGGTGGCGCTGGAGGACGGCGACAAGAAGCTGGGGCACGACGCGATCCTGGAGCTGATGGCTCGGGTGGACGCGTACATCCCGCAGCCGGATCGTCCGAAGGACCGTCCGTTCCTGATGCCGATCGAGGACGTGTTCTCGATCTCGGGCCGCGGCACGGTGGTGACGGGTCGGGTCGAGCGCGGCGTGGTGAAGGTGGGTGAGGAGATCGAGATCGTCGGGCTGAAGCCGACGGTGAAGACGACCTGCACCGGCGTCGAGATGTTCCGCAAGCTGCTCGATCAGGGCGAGGCGGGCGACAATATCGGCGCGCTGCTGCGCGGCACCAAGCGCGAGGAGGTCGAGCGCGGCCAGGTTCTGGCCAAGCCGGGCTCGATCACGCCGCACACCGAGTTCAAGGCCGAGGCGTACATCCTGACGAAGGAAGAGGGCGGCCGTCACACGCCGTTCTTCACCAACTACCGTCCGCAGTTCTACTTCCGGACGACGGATGTGACCGGTGTGGTGGAGCTGCCCGAGGGCACCGAGATGGTGATGCCGGGCGACAACATCTCGATGAAGGTCACGCTGATCGCGCCGATCGCCATGGATGAGGGCCTGCGCTTCGCCATCCGCGAAGGCGGCCGCACCGTCGGCGCCGGCGTCGTCGCCTCCATCATCAAGTAACTCGGCTGCCGCGCCTGCGGCATCCGATCGCGACGCTGCGGAAGGGCGGGGATATCCCCGCCCTTTCGTCGTTTCCGGCGATGCCTAAGATGGGTCCATGCTGATCCGCCTCGACCGCGACGTCCCGCTGCAGACCCAGCTCTACGACCAGCTCAAAGCGTCGATCCTGAGCGGCGATGCGGCGCCGGGTACCCGGCTGCCGTCGTCCCGCGCGCTGGCCGACCAGTTCGCGATCGCGCGCAACACCGTGCTGATGGCCTATGAGCAGCTGCTGGCCGAGGGCTATCTCGAAAGCCGGCCGGGCGCCGGGACCTTCGTCGGCGCGGCGCTGCCGGCGGGCGCCGCCCCGCGTCCCGTCGCCGCGATCCCGGCCGAGGCGCCGCGCGCGGCCCGGCTGTCGCGCTACAGCGAGAGGCTGCGCAGCCTCGACATCGACAGCCTGACCCGCCGCGGCGGCCTCCGCTACAGCTTCCACTACGGCACCGTCAGCGCCGCCGACTTCCCGGCCGACATCTGGCGCCGGCTGCTGCTGCGCGAGATCCGCCGCCGCGCCGGCAAGCCCTATCTCTACGAGAACCCGCAAGGGTTGCCGGAGCTGCGCGCCGCGCTGTCCGACTATCTCGGCCGGGCCCGGGCGGTGCGGGCGCGGCCGGAGCAGATCCTGATCGTCAACGGCTCGCAGCAGGCGGTCGACCTGGCGCTGCGCGTGCTGGTCGACCCCGGCGACACGGTGGTGGTCGAGGATCCGGGCTACAGCGGCGCCCGGCTGGCGGTGGAGGCGATCGGCGCCCGGCTGCTGCCGGTTCCGGTCGATGCCGACGGGCTCGACACCGCCCGGCTGCCGCCACCCGAGGCCGGCGCGCGGCTGGCCCATGTCACCCCCGGCCACCAGTTCCCGACCGGCGGGGTGATGCCGGCGGCGCGCCGCCTGGCCCTCTTGGACTGGGCCGAGCGCGGCGGCACCTATGTGTTCGAGGACGATTACGACAGCGAGTACCGCTACGAGGGCCGGCCGGTCGAATCGCTGCAGGCGCTCGACCGCGCCGGGCTGGTGATCTATTCCGGCACCGTCTCCAAGGTGCTTTCCCCTGGCCTGCGCCTCGGCTACATGGTGCTGCCGCCGGAGCTGGTGGAGCCGTTCCTGCGGGCCAAGCAGCTGACCGACCGCCACACCGCCTCGCTCGACCAGGCGGTGTTCGCCCATCTCATCCGCGACGGCCATTTCGAGCGCCACATCCGCCGCACCCGCCGGCGCAACCAGCGCCGCCGCGATGCGCTGGTGGCGGCGCTGAAGTCGGCCTTCGGCCCGGCGGTGGTGATCGAGGGGGCGAAGGCCGGGCTGCATCTGGTGGTCCGCTTCCGCGACATCCCGGCCGCCCTGGCCGGCAGCGTCGCCGAGGCGGCGGCGCTGCGCTCGGTCGGCATCGTCCCGGCCGCGACCGGTGCGGCGGGGGCCGAGGGCGGCGCCGGCTTCCTGATGGGCTACGCCGCGCTGGAGGAGCCGGACATCCGCCAGGGCGTCGCCCTGCTGCGCGAGGTGGTGCAGTCCTTCCGTCGCGGCGGCGCGGCCTGACTGGACCCATCGTTTCCGGAGAAATCCGAATCCACTGCCTGGAAAGCCGGTTCTGCCCAGGAGCGAATTGGCTCCATGGGATTGCCGGTTCGGTGGATCTTCTCCGACCAGTGCCGGAGGCTTAGCGTTCAGGCGACTTCCTTCGGAGACAGCCCATGACCGCCAACGGCACCAACGGTACCCATTCCCCCCAAGCCCTGCGCCTGAAGACCGGCCTGGCCGAGATGCTCAAGGGCGGCGTCATCATGGATGTCACCGATGTGCATCAGGCCGAGATCGCCGAGCGCGCCGGCGCCGTCGCGGTGATGGCGCTGGAGCGGGTGCCGGCGCAGATCCGGGCCGAGGGCGGCGTCGCCCGCATGGCCTCGCCGGTCAAGATCCGCGAGATCATGGGCGCCGTGTCGATCCCGGTGATGGCCAAGTGCCGCATCGGCCATTTCGCCGAGGCCCAGGTGCTGCAGTCGCTCGGCGTCGACTTCATCGACGAATCCGAGGTGCTGACCCCGGCGGACGAGGCGCACCATGTCGACAAGCAGGCCTTCGTCACCCCCTTCGTCTGCGGCGCCCGCAACCTGGGCGAAGCGCTGCGCCGGATCGCCGAGGGCGCGGCCATGATCCGCACCAAGGGCGAGGCCGGCACCGGCGACGTGGTCCATGCCGTGCAGCATCTGCGTCAGATCAGCCGGGACATCCGCGGCCTGACCGTGCTGCGGCCGGAAGAGCTGTACACCACCGCCAAGGAGCTGGGGGCGCCCTACGAGCTGGTGCGGCTGGTGGCCGAGACCGGCCGGCTGCCGGTGCCGAATTTTTCCGCCGGCGGCATCGCCACCCCGGCCGACGCCGCGCTGGTGCGGCAGCTGGGGGCCGAGGCGGTGTTCGTCGGCTCCGGCATCTTCATGCAGGATCCGCAGACCTTCGCCGAGCCGGAGGAGGCGGAGCGCCGCGCCCGCGCCATTGTCCGCGCCACCACCCATTTCGAGGACGCGGCGATCCTGGCCGAGGCCAGCGCCGAGTGCCAGGGCGCTATGAAGGGCTTGGCGGTGGCGGCACTCGACCCCGCCCAGATGCTGCAGACCCGCGGATGGTGAGCGGTCGGGGTGAGGGTGCCGGCGCGCCGTGCATCGGCGTGCTGGCGCTGCAGGGCGACTTCGAGGCCCATGCCCGGGCGTTGCGCGAGGCCGGGGCGGAGGCCGTCCCGGTGCGCCTGCCGGCCCATCTCGACGGCTTGGCCGGGCTGGTGATCCCGGGCGGCGAGTCGAGCACGCTGCTCAAGCTGGCGGCGCGCGACGGCCTGTTCGAGGCGCTGCAGGGCTTCGCCCGGACGATGCCGGTGTTCGGCACCTGCGCCGGCTGTATCCTGCTGGCCCGCCGGGTGCTGCGGCCGGAGCAGGAGAGCCTCGACGTGCTCGACGCCACGGTCGAGCGCAACGCTTATGGCCGCCAGATCGATTCGGCGATCCTGAAGATCCCGACCGTGCTGCCCGGCGGGCCGCTGGAGACGGTCTACATCCGGGCGCCGCGGATCGCCGCGATCGGCCCCGGCGTCGAGGTGCTGGCGAAGCGGGGCGGCGACCCGGTGCTGGTGCGCCAGGGCCGGCTGCTGGCCGCCACTTTCCACCCCGAGCTGTCCGCCGACCGGCGCGTCCATCGCCTGTTCCTGGACATCGCTGCGACCGCAGCAACCGAGGCGGACCGGGCGGCCTGAGAGAAAACCGCCCGGGCTTCCGAACAGGTGTTGATTCTGCCGGGCGCTTCCGCTACAAGGCCGTTCGCTCCGCGGTCAGGGCGGCGAGCGTGCCTCGTCGTGTTCCTGAAGGCAGGGCGGTCCCCGGAGGAGTGTAGCTCAATTGGTAGAGCGTCGGTCTCCAAAACCGAAGGCTGGGGGTTCGAGACCCTCCACTCCTGCCACGCCCGCCTGACCGGCGATTTGATTGGTAGACATGGCCAAGACCAGCCCCGTCCAGTTCTTCAGGCAGGTCCGGCAGGAGACCGCGAAGGTCACCTGGCCGACACGGAAGGAGACCGCGATCACCACCGGCATGGTGTTCGTGTTCGTCACCCTCATGTCGATCTTCTTCCTGCTGGTCGACTGGGTCGCCGGCTGGGCGGTGACGTCCGTCATCGGCATGGGGGGCTGACCCATGGCGATGCGCTGGTACGTGCTGCACGTCTATTCGAATTTCGAGAAGAAGGTCGCGGAGTCGATCCGCGAACAGGCCGAGCAGAAGGGCCTGGCCGACCATTTCGAACAGATCGTGGTGCCGACCGAGGAGGTCGTCGAGATCCGCCGCGGCCAGAAGGTCAACACCGAGCGCAAGTTCTTCCCGGGCTATGTGCTGCTCAAGATGGAGCTGTCCGACCGGGCCTGGCATCTGGTCAAGAACACGCCGAAGGTCACCGGCTTCCTCGGGTCCGGCAACAAGCCGATCCCGATCAGCGAGACCGAGGCGATGCGGATCATGCAGCAGGTCCAGGAAGGGGTGGAGCGGCCGAAGCCCTCCATCAGCTTCGAGATCGGCGAGACGGTGCGCGTGGCCGACGGTCCCTTCACCAGCTTCAACGGCGTGGTGGAAGAGGTCGACGAGGAGCGTTCGCGGCTCAAGGTCGCGGTCTCGATCTTCGGCCGTGCGACTCCGGTGGAGCTAGAGTACACGCAGGTCGAGAAGGTTTCGTGACGATCCGCTGATCGTCGTCGGATACCCCGCGCTCCAGGGCGCGGGGGAACGGTGCGGGAGACCCTCCCGGGAAGTCCTCCGGGGGTCGTGACCGCGCTTCCCCATCCCTCCGGTTCCGCCGGAGGGATCAGTTGTTGAGGGATATGAGATGGCAAAGAAGGTCGTAGGACAGATCAAGCTGCAGGTGCCCGCGGGCGCCGCCAACCCGTCGCCGCCGATCGGTCCGGCGCTGGGTCAGCGCGGTCTGAACATCATGGAGTTCTGCAAGGCGTTCAACGCGCTGACCCAGAACCTCGAGAAGGGAATGCCGATCCCGGTCGTGATCACGGCCTATGGCGATCGGACCTTCACCTTCGTCACCAAGACGCCGCCGAACACCTACTTCATCAAGAAGGCCGCGGGGCTCGACAAGGGCAGCCAGACGCCCGGCAAGGGCGCCACGGTCGGCAAGATCACGATGAAGCAGATCCGCGAGATCGCCGAGATCAAGATGAAGGATCTCAATGCGAACGACGTCGACGCCGCTGCCCAGATGATCAAGGGCTCGGCCCGGTCGATGGGCATCGAGGTGGTGGAGTAATCGGCATGGCCAAGATTTCCAAGCGCACCCGCGCCGTCACCAAGGGCCTGAACCCCGAGGCGACCTACGAGCTGGCCCAGGCCGTCAAGATGCTGAAGGCGTCGGCCACGGCGAAGTTCGACGAGACCGTCGAGATCGCGATGAATCTCGGCGTCGACCCGCGCCACGCCGACCAGATGGTCCGCGGCGTCGTGCAACTGCCGAACGGCACCGGCAAGACCGTCCGCGTCCTGGTGTTCGCCCGCGGCGACAAGGCCGAGCAGGCCACGGCCGCCGGGGCCGACATCGTCGGCGCCGATGATCTCGCCAAGGAGATCCTCGAAGGCCGGATGGATTTCGACCGCTGCATCGCCACCCCGGACATGATGGGCGTGGTCGGTCGCCTCGGTAAGGTGCTGGGCCCGCGCGGCCTGATGCCGAACCCGAAGCTCGGCACCGTCACCCCCGACGTCGCCGGCGCGGTCAAGGCCGCCAAGGGCGGCGCCGTGGAGTTCCGGGCCGAGAAGGCGGGCATCGTCCATGCCGGCGTCGGCAAGGCCAGCTTCACGGAAGATGCCCTGGTCGGCAACATCCGCGCCTTCGTCGAGGCGATCCAGCGCGCCAAGCCCAGCGGGGCGAAGGGCACCTACCTCAAGAAGGTGACCGTCACCTCGACCATG
Organism: Inquilinus sp. OTU3971; assembly: GCF_038440215.1. NCBI lineage: Bacteria > Pseudomonadati > Pseudomonadota > Alphaproteobacteria > Rhodospirillales > Rhodospirillaceae > Inquilinus > Inquilinus sp. OTU3971. The sequence continues at coordinate 14,592 of NZ_JASATH010000188.1, forward strand.
GGCCCGGGCTACAAGCTGGACCTGGCGAAGCTGCACGAGGCCGCCGGCGCCTGATCGGCGCCACGGGCTTGAAGAATACGCTGCTCGTGAGAGCGGCGGACAGGGTGGGGCCTCGGCTCTGCCCGAACCTGTCCGAGACTGCAGGGGCACCGCAAGGCGCTTAAAACCCACCTGCATAGACGGGAGTCGAACCCAATCAACGGCGGCGGCCGGGCTTCGGCCCGGACGTCGTGCGGGGCTTGGACTTCTGGGACAGGAGAGCGGATCGGCACCGGACCCAACCTCATCTCGAGGGCGGGTCCAAGGACCGGTCCAGTGTGGACTGGGGTCCCCTTCCGGCATCGTCCGGGGCGGGATCCCGACAACGGAGGCGATCCGTGAACCGTACACAAAAGACCGAGAAGATCGCCGCGCTGCAGGAGTCGTTCCGGACGGCGAACATGGTCGTCGTCGCCCGCCAAGGCGGGATGACGGTGGCTGAATCGACCGATCTCCGGCGGCAAATGCTCGCGGCGGGGGCCTCGTTCCGCGTGACCAAGAACCGGCTCGCCCGCATCGCCCTTCAGGGCACCCAGTTCGAGCATCTGGCGGACCTGTTCACCGGCCCGACCGCCATCGCGTTCTCCCAGGACGCGGTTGCGGCGGCGAAGGTGGCGGTCGACTACGCCAAGAAGAACGAGAAGCTGCAGATCATCGGCGGCGGTCTCGGTCCTCAGCTGCTCGATCAGAAGGGTGTCGAGGCTCTCGCTTCGCTGCCGTCGCTCGACGAGCTGCGGGCGAAGCTGGTGGGCATGATCCAGACCCCGGCGACCCGTATCGCTGGTGTTCTGCAGGCTCCGGCCGGGCAGCTCGCCCGCGTCTTCGGGGCCTATGCCAAGAAGGACGAGGCGGCGTAGCGCCGCACCTGTTGAAACCGTACCCAGAAGACCCAAGTTCTAGGAGAACGAAATGGCTGATCTTGCAAAGCTTGTCGACGAGCTGTCGAGCCTGACGGTCCTCGAGGCCGCCGAGCTCTCGAAGCTGCTCGAGGAGAAGTGGGGCGTTTCCGCCGCCGCTCCGGTCGCGGTTGCCGCGGCTCCGGGCGCGGCCGCTGCCGCTGCCGCTCCGGCCGAGGAGCAGACCGAGTTTAACGTCATCCTGACGGAAGCCGGCGACAAGAAGATCAACGTGATCAAGGAGGTCCGTGCGATCACCGGCCTCGGCCTCAAGGAGGCCAAGGACCTCGTCGAAGGCGCGCCCAAGCCTGTCAAGGAAGGCGTGTCGAAGGACGAGGCCGCCAAGATCAGGAAGCAGCTCGAAGAAGCCGGCGCCAAGGTCGACGTCAAGTAAGACCCGCGTGGCACTTCAGGCTGTTTTGTCGTTGTAGTCCGGGCGCGGGGGGGGGGGGGGGGGGGGGGGGGGGGGGGGGGGGGGGGGGGGGGGGGGGGGGGGGGGGGGGG
>NZ_JASATH010000189.1:0-15904 GCF_038440215.1 Inquilinus sp. OTU3971
GCTGCTCGGCAGCGTGTCGCACAAGGTTGCGCACCTGACCGACCGGACATTGCTGACGGTCGCATAGGTCCACGCGCCGGTACGCGGCCGCGCGATGTCTTGCCGCGAGCGACCTCACGGGTCCCGCTGCTCTCGCAGCGATCGGTCGGATCACGTGGCGACGGGCCTGTCACATTCGCGGCCTTGCGGGGCGCCCGTGAGGAGCGTGGCGAGGCCAGTGCCGACCAGATGCTCCTCGACGATCGCGGCCTGTCGGGCCAGAGCCCAGCGCACCGCCGACGCGATCCGGGACCATCGCCGGAAGATCATCGTCGGCGCGCGGAGGGGGATCTCCGCGACCTCCACCTCGGTCACTGCGACGAGGTCCCGGTCCATCTTGCGAAGCGGGCCGCTGCCCAGACCGAAGACATCGCCGGGGACGAGAAAATCGATGATCTGGCGTCGGCCGTCGGGCAGCATCTTGCGCACGCAGGCCCAGCCGTCGCGAACGACCATCACCGGGCGGTTCCTCTGCCCGGCATGGACCAGCACCTGGCGCGTAGCGCTGCCGGTCCTCTTGCAGCGCACAACACCGAAATCTCGTCCGGAGCCAGCAGCATGAACCCGTTGAGCTTGGTCACCAGAGCGTCGTGCAACCCCTCCGCCAATGGCCTTGTCCATCGAGCTCTCTTCGAGAGATTTCTGGTAGATTGTCGCCACAAAGACGGCCCTTCGTGTTGATCCTCGTCAAAATGCGTGCAGACGCATGGCGCGGGAGCTGTGGCGCGCAGGAAGACTTGCGCGTCCCGGTCTGGCGCCACGCTCCGTTGGGTCGGGCCGTGCCTGTCGCTGCGCGATAGTTTTGGTCGGTTGAACTCACGTCCGAATAAGGTTTCTGGCGACCAACATCGGTGTCGCGCAGCGCGGATGGGCCAGTGTCAGAGTGTCCGGACAGCAGGTGCTGGAGCAGAATCACAGCGACGCAGAGGGCGGGCCCGGAATGGTGCTGTGAGCCTCAATCGTTCGGTCGAGCATGGTGCGAGCGCGTGCACTCAGATCCACCAGTTCCAGCTGTGAAATCCCGATGACGCAGGCGGCGTCCGAGAAGCTCACGCTGTCGATCATCAGGAGGAGCAAGGCTTGCCGTTCGCGCGCCGGAAGCCGTGAGAGAGCCTGCTGCACGGACGCTACATCCCGGTCGACGACGAGGGCGGGGGCGATGACAGATTCGACGGCCCTCCAGAGTTCGTCCAGCAGCGCAAGACGCAGAAGGTGCCTTGCGTCGCCAAACCTCGGGGGTGTCTGCGGTGCAAGCTCCAGGCAGGCTTTGACCAATCGCTCGCCATGCTCGGTGGAACCCGTTAGTCCGAAGGCATAGTGGCGTAGCAAAGACATGAGGGCCGAGGCCGTGGCGGCGGGACGTGCCATGCCCGGCTTGTCTCCCCAAATCGGATGGTCATGGGGTGTGAGCCTCTCCTCCGGACAACGCTCGTCGTCCGCTTCGCCACTGTTCCTCCAGGTTGCGGATTCACTGCCATCGACCCGAACGCCCGGCGCCATGGCCATCCCCCCAGCGCGTGTATCGAGAACCTTATGGCCGCAAAGACAGCTCCACATATTGATCTTCGTCAAAGTGGGAGCAGCTTCGCGATGCCGGCGTGACAACTTCTGTCGCACAAGATGATCCGGCGCTCTTCCCCAGATGGCGCCATTGCTTTGGATCGGGCCGTGTTCGGCGGGTTTGGTGGAGTTTTGGCGGCTTGAAGTCGCTTGAAATCTCGTCGGGAGGGCGTGTCGCCAGGGATCGTTCTTGATCCATATCAATGAACATCTCCGGATCGGGTTGAATATTTCAACTTCTGCCTAATGGACGTCCATCGCGACACTGAGCTTGTCGTGCAGGCGCCGTGATGAGGAGGATAATCATGAAGGTCAAGGATGCGATGCACAACGGCGCAGCATGCGTCGAGGCGACCACCTCCCTGAGAGAGGTCGCCAGGCGAATGCGCGACGACGACATCGGCGCGATTCCGGTGCGCGCGGATGGTCAGTTGATCGGCATCGTCACCGATCGCGATATCACCTGTCGAGCACTGGCTGACAGCGGTGATCCCGCCAAACTGACGGTGAGGGAGGTCATGACCAAGAATGTGACCTGCTGCTCGTCCGATGACGACATCGCGACCGCTATCAAGGTGATGGAGGAGAGGAAGGTCCGCCGGCTGCCGGTCATGGACAGCAACAAGAACCTGATCGGCATGCTGAGTCTCGGCGATCTCTCGCACAAGGTGGCCAAGGATCTGTCCGGTCAAGTGCTGTCTGCGGTTTCGGCCCATCATCGGTGAAGATTGCAGTTAGGACCGGGTACGAACGAGGGCGGGATCTGCTGGCAAAACGCTTCCGCCCTCTCACCAAGTGGAGGTGTGTCCCAGGAACGGTGGTCGAGCGTGTTTGCAGACGAAGATCACCGTGAGTAGATCTTATCAGTAGGACTGACACACCGAGTTCATTGGCATATCAAGCGGCATCCGGAACTGCCGGGGGCAGTTTCCCATGTAGCCCGATATTGGCACCCGCGGTCGATCCTTCCGCTATCGACGCTCCAGTGCGTCGGAGCGCCCTGACCCATCGCCGCTTTGCCCCCCGGGGCGAACGCGGGTTCATATCGCCGCAAATCGACGGACGGCCGCCCGGAGTGGAAGGGCACGAAGTCGGTCAGCCTGCTGGGACATTTCATCCCGAGCTACATTATGCGCCTGTGGCGAGCCGCTGAGATGGGCTGTGCGTTGTCGCTTCCTTCAAGTTCCCTTCCTCCAAAGGTTTGATCTGGGTCAAGGCGGATCTGCACGCCGGAAGACAGAGTGCTTAAGTTTCATCCTGGCGGATAGGCCCCACCTCCGCCACCCGTGGGACGGCCCCATTCCTCCGGAAACGCCCATGCAGGCCCATGCACATCCTTTCGTCGCCCGAGGTGATCCGGTATCCGAAGCGCAGCGTTGGAGGCCCCGAGCGCAAGCGGTGTTACCGTTTGCGCAGACGTTGTGCCACCTCCGGTGGCTGGGGCTCACGCCAAGCATCGTCGTATCAGACCGGATGGAGCTGAGCGGCTGCTTCTGCGACCGGCTGGATCTACGCGTCGTAGCCAGGCCGCCCAGTCCGGACGACGCCGCCGCACCGCTCGTCTTCGATATTCATGGTCGCTGGAGGGTTCCGCGCCGCCTGGGCCTGACCCCTTGCGACTCCGAGGAATGGCTCGGACTCAACGGCCTCGGCGCCATGGCCTTCCTGCGCGGCCTGCGCAACGACGCCATCGCTGAGACCCGGGGTATTGCTGCTGTCACCGACGGCTTCGATCATCGCGGTCATCGCGTCACCAACCCGTACCGCGACCGCTTTGGCAACGAGACCAGCCCGGACAGCGAATATGGCGACGCCTATCGCCGCTGGCGTGATCGTGCCCTGGATCCGTAGGGGACCTTGTGAACGGAGCTGCGAGAGCGTCCAACCCCATCTCGGTGCACTGGCGGAGATCAGACAAGGAGATCCGACATGCCCTACCCCTCGATCGACGATCTTCCTGTGCCGATCCGGTCACACCTCCCCTTGCACGCTCAGGAGATTTTCCGTAGCGCGTTCAACAACGCATGGTCGAGCTATGCCGACCGAGGCCCGAAGCAGCGCGAGGAGGTCGCCCATCGGGTGGCCTGGGCGGCGGTCAAGCGACGCTACCGCAAGGAAGGCGACCAATGGGTGGCCAGGAACGGCCGACGGCCCTGACGACCCAGTTGGCATATCTTCGCCGGGGGCTCGTGACCGAGGGCGACCGCCGCGGGATGCCTTCCGAAAGGGCGCGATGGAATGGTTCATCCAGGTCAAGGGCGTGCGGGGCATCGCCCCAGGAGATCCAGGTGCGCTTTCCGGCCGGGAAGAAGAGCGCCGAACAGAACCGACGGCGCGGGATGCTAATCTTGTCAGGGGCTGACACCGGCGCCAGGGTCGGACATACTCGATGACTACATCGGCGCCCCTCCCGAGCTGGAGCTCTGGCAGGTCATGTAGTGGGAGCCGAGCCATGGAGAGGTTCATCGTCCAGCAGAATATCGCGCTTATCAGACGCTTGCTTCAATCGGCACAAGACGAATGCCACCGGCAAGTACTGCTGGACTTTATCGCTGAAGAGGAAGCCAAATTGGCATATCTGACCGAGAGGCGCCACATAATGGACGGCCCGTCGCCAATCGCACGAGAGTGTCCATTTCGGTAGAGGTCGGCCAACTCTAAGAGGTATTTGGAAGGTGAGTTGCCATTCTTGATTCTGGATTGTCAGTGATAGCCAAGTCCGAGAAAATAATCTTTCAAATCCTGCTCCTCGATTTGTGCCTCCTCAAGGAGGACGCGCAGAACATCACGCGCAAAGAGGATGCCGATCGGCCCGCCAGCCTCATCCAGAACGGGGAGATGCCTCAGGTCGTGATCTTTCATCTTGGCCCACACTTCACGCAACGAATCCTCTAGTGTGCACGCGATGACTTCCCGAGTCATGGCGGCCTCCGCACCGAGTGTGCAGGCGCGTCGGCATTCAGGGTGACACGCGCTGACACAATGCACGATGTCGCTGTCGCTGATGACCCCAATCAGCTTGCCGTCTTGGTTGCACACAGCGACCAGATTGAGGTGCTCGTAGGACAAAAGCCTTGCTGCTTCTGCGAGCGGGGCGTCGACTGAGATGGTTGCCAGCCGTTTTCGCGCCTCGGCGAGCATGTGTTGAACCAACATGCAAACCTCCCAATCACAGCATTGATTAAATATGGGCCAGGACGCCCGGAATCGAATTGATCCACATCAATCCACCATATCATTGACGCCGAACCGCCCCATCTCGAAGTGTAACCATTCGACAAGAGGCAGGCTGAGAGCCTCTTCTGACTGGGGCTGGTGAGGTCAAGCTGTTCCAAGGTTTGCCAGTTGAGCCCGCGGGTCACCCGCTTCTCTTCGCAGTCGGTGCGACGCCGCCAGCAGGGGGGGGCGGCAGGAGAAGGCGTCTCAATCAATCTGCTTGGCGACTTTGGGGCGTGCTCCCTCCCTTGCACGATCATCAGGAGATCTTCCGCAAGGCGTTCAACAGCGCATGGTCGAGCTACGCCGATCGAGGCCTGAAACAGCGCGAGGAGATCACCCACACGTGGCCTGGGCGGCGGTCAAGCGGCGCTACCGCAAAGAGGGCGACCGGTGGGTGGCTCGGAACGGCCGACGGCCCTGATGACCTGGTTCGCAGAACTTCGCCGACCGTGCCTGATCGAGGGGGCCGCCACGGGATGCCCTTTTCGATTGGGCCGCGGCGGGTTGGTTGATCCAGGTCAAGGGCTTCCGGGAGCGGTCGGAAGATAATGTCAAATTAATTTCACGATATCAGCTTTTCGTGGAGAGCGTCATGAACGACCAGGAGTTGCGCAAGCACGTTATCGATGAACTCGACTTCGAACCGAGCGTGGATGCCGTCGGCATCGGTGTGGCGGCCGACAACGGGATTGTCACCCTGACGGGCCATGTTGCGAGCTATGCCGAGAAGCTCGCCGCGGAACGTGCGGTCCAGCGCGTCAAAGGCGTGCGCGGCATCGCGCAGGAGATCGAAGTGCGATTTCCCGCGAACAAGAAGAAGGCCGACGACGAGATCGCGGCCCAGGCGGTCCATGTCATCGACTGGGATACGACGATCCCGGACGAGGCGGTGAAGGTGAAGGTCCAGTTGGGCTGGGTCACCCTCACTGGAAAGGTCGACTGGCAATACCAGAAGACGGCCGCCGAGCGCGCGGTGCGTCCGCTTTCAGGCGTCGTCGGGGTGAGCAACCTCATCGAGATCAAGGCTGGGGTCCAAGCGTCGGACGTGAAGAGCCGGATAGAGAGCGCGCTCAAGCGGAGCGCCGAGGTCGAGGCCAGCGGGATCCGGGTTCAGGTGAGTGACGGCAAGGTCGTCCTTGGTGGCCAGGTGCAGAGCTGGCACGAGCTCGACGAGGCGGAGCGAGCCGCCTGGTCGGTACCCGGTGTCACCGCCGTCGACGACCAGCTCATTGTAGGCTGACCAGCAGTACCGGGCGACGAGACCGTACCGGGCGCAGTTGCACCCAGCACGGTCTTGTCAATTCCTTCAGCCAGCGGGCATCGCGACTCATATGGGGCTGCTGGAGCGATCGTAGGAAATGGACCGTGCCGCGGCCGGATCACCCCAGGCCAGGAACCCCGGCACAGTGAAGCCGTCGGGCGATGACGCGTAGGTGAGGGGATTGCCGATGGGGGTCGTGACGACGCCGCCGGCTGCCGCCAGGATTGCGTGGCCGGCTGCGATGTCCCATTCCGACGTCGGCGCAAGCCTTGGATAGAGGTCGGCGCGTCCCTCCGCGATCCGGCAGAACTTCAGGGACGAACCCAATGCGATCTGACGGCAGGCCGGAAGCGAGGCCAGGAACGCAACGGTCCTTTCGTCGAGATGGGATCGGCTGACCATCGCGACGATGCCGTCGGCTGGTGGCTTGCGGGCTCGGATGGAGATCAGGTCGCTGGCCTGGCTCGGCCTGGCGCCGGGCGAGAGACGAAGCCGTTCTGCCCCGCGGCCGACGATGCCGCGCCAGATCCGGCTCAAGGCGGGCGCGGCGATCACGCCCATTGCGGGCGCGTGATCGATGATGATGCCGATGTTGACGGTGAACTCATCCCGGCCGGCCAGGAACTCGCGCGTTCCGTCCAGAGGGTCGACGAGGACAAGATCCGCGCCGGGCCGAACACTCCTTTCGTCGGCATCCTCCTCCGCCACCACCGGCACGCCGGGAAGCAGAGAGGACAGGTCGGCCAGGATCACCTCCTGGGCCGCTTCATCGGCTGCGGTGACCGGAGAGCGATCGGCCTTGATCCGCCATTCCGCATGGGACGCATCAACGGCGCGGATCGCGGCCGCGGCCCGCGAGGCGATGCCGGTCAGTTCCTCGAGCAGCAGCGGGCTCAAAAGTCGGTCCCGATTCATCGATATGCTCCGGTCTCGACGATCCGATGGCAGTCGCGGTGCCAATCGCTACGGAGTTCAACGCGCTCCGGCCGGCTTTGAAGGGCGGGTCTCCCGCGGCGAAAAGCGTGCGAGGATCTCGATCACCTCCTGATCGGAGACTTGACGGAAATCTCCGTAGAGGTTCCCGATGGCTCCATAGGGATCGAGATCCTCGAGGAAGATGACCTCGTCGGCAACACTGCGCAGCATTCCGATAATCGAGAATGGCCCGACGGGTGCGGCCAGCACCAGTCGCTTTGGCCGCCGTTGTCGAAGCGCTTGCAGCGCGGCCCTCGCCGTGGCGCCCGTGGCGATACCGTCATCGATCACGATCGCGACACGTCCGGCCACCTCGACGGACTGGTGGCCGGTGAGATAGAGTTTCCGTCGCCGGGCGATTTCCGCCAGTTCCTGCTGGCAGCATGCTCTGAACATGGCTTCGGACACCCCGGCGTTACGGATCACGGTGTCATTGCCGACGATGGTGGGCTCGTCGCCATCGACGACCGCACCCATCGCGAGCTCGGGTTGGATTGGCACGCCGATCTTGCGGACCAGGATCAGCTCGAGGGGAGCATCGAGGGCGGCGGCAACCTCCGCTGCCACCGGCACGCCTCCCCGCGGCAGCGCCAAGACGACCGGCCGCTCCGTCCTGTAGGCGCCAAGTGCGAGGGCTAGCCGATGTCCGGCGTCCGACCGATCGGCAAAGGGCATCGATGGCTCCTGGCTTTTCGGATGGGTCCTGCATGCAGTTTCCCGATTCCGGTTGTCGGCAGGCATGCTACCCGGCGCGATCCACGCCGGCCTTGATCGGGATCAATACAGGGCGGGTCATCGCCCCTGCCTGGTCGATGGTCCTTGCTCACGCTGGAAACCCGCCTCGATGTAGCGGACGGCGCCGTCGAGCGTGAGAAGCTCCGGATAGTCGAGCTCCGGCACGTTGATGCCGAAGCGCCGATGGATTGCCGTGATGAAGGTCAGGAAGTCCATCGAGTCGATATCGAGCGCCTCGCGCAGGTCCGCCGCCGGATCGACCTTGGAGAGGTCGGCCTCGGGTGCGATGTTGCCGAGCTCCTCGCACACGATCGTCCGGATCTCGTCGCTCATAGCGTTTCAGGCTCCTGCAGCAGCCGGCCGATCTCGGCAAGGAACAGCGCGCCACTGTGGCCGTCGCTCACCCGATGGTCGCCGGACAAGGTGGCCGTCACGATCGAGCGAGGCTCGACACGGCCATCCGCGACCCACGGCCTAGTGACGGTCCTGCCGAAGCCGAGAATCGCCACCTGCGGCGGGTAGATGACCCCGTACAGCACCTCGACGCCGCGCTCGCCGAGGCTCGAGACGGTGATCGTCGGGTCGGCCAGCTCCGAGCTGCGCATCCGTCCGGCCCGCACGCGCTGGATGAGGGCGCGTAGCCGCGCCATGAGTTCGTCGAGCGTCAGCTCCGCGGCATCATGGATCGCCGGCGCCACCAGACCGCCGCCACGGATGGCGATCGCGATGCCGACATGGACGGCGGCCGCCGGCTCGAAGCCGCCATTGCGATAGAACCCGCTGAAGGCAGGGAAGCGGCGAGCGGCCATGGCCACGGCCTTCGTGAACAAAACCCCCATCAGCAACCGGCTTTCGGGCGGACGATCGGCGTTCGCGCGTGCAAGCCATGCCTCGGCCGCCGTCATGTCGATCTGGTGCTGAAGGTAGTAGTGCGGGATCTCCCGTTTCGATCGGGCCATTGCGGCGCCGATGGCGGTGCGCATGGCGGCGAGGTCGATGCCGGCCTCGGCTCTCGTGGTCCCGCCGGTCGACACTCGTTCCACATCGTCGCGGAGAATGGCGCCGCCCGGACCGCTGCCGCGGACGGTGGCGAGATCGATACCACGCTCCTGAGCCAGCCGTCGCGCGGCTGGAGAGGCCCGGATCCGGTCGGACGGCGCCGCGGGCAACCGAGCCGGCTGGTGCGGCGTTGGGAGAGGAGGAGGGGGCGTGGCTGGGGGCGGTGATGCGGCGGCGGGGCGGTCTCGCACCGTCGTCTCGGCAGCGGCCGCCTCGCGCTCCGAGCTGATCCGGGCGAGAGCCGTGCCAACCGGAACCGACGCGCCGAGCGGGACCAGAAGCTCATCGACCACGCCGTCGTCGAAGATCTCGATCTCGATGGCGCCCTTCTGCGTCTCGACCACGGCGACGATGTCTCCGCGGGCCACCCGGTCGCCCGGCCCGACAAGCCATTCAACCAGCGTGCCGGCTTCCATCTCGGCGCCCAGGGAGGGCATGCGAAACTCGACCACGGCCCGGACCTCCTAGCCTCGGCCCAACGCCGCCTTCACCGCGTCGACGATCGTCGACGCCTGGGGGATGGCCGCCTGTTCGAGATGGCGCGGATAGGGGATCGGCACCTCCGCGCTGCAGACGCGGCCCACAGGAGCGTCGAGCTCCCAAAAGGCCTGCTCGACGATGCGGGCGCAGATCTCCGCCGCCAGGCTCCCGCTCCTCCAGCCTTCGTCGACGATCACGGCCCGACGCGTCCGCGTGACCGAGTCCATGATGGTCTGCGTGTCAAGCGGCCTCAAACTGCGCAGATCGATGACTTCCGCGTCGATATCCTGGCGTGCCAAAGCATCCGCAGCCTCGAGCGTCTTCCAGAGCGAGCCGCCGTAGGTGATGAGTGAAACGTCTCGCCCGGCGCGGCGGATGGCGGCCTTGGCGATGTCGACGGCGCCCGCATTCGCTGCGATGCGTCCCGTCATGTTGTACAGCATGATGTTTTCGAAGATCAGCACCGGGTCGGGATCCTCGAGCGCCGTCCAGAGCATTCCGCGCGCGTCTTCGATGGTCGCCGGCGCCAGCACCTTGATTCCCGGGATATGGGCGTACCAGCCTTCGAGGCTGCGCGAGTGCTGGGCGGCGAGCTGCCGGCCGCCGCCCGTCGCCATCCGGATCACGAGCGGCACGCCGAACTGGTTGCCCGACATGTGCCGCATGGTGGCGGCCGTGTTGAGGATCTGATCGAGCGCGAGCAGGCTGAAGTTCACGGTCATGAGCTCGACGATCGGACGCATGCCGGCGACGGCGGCGCCGATGCCGGCCCCGGTGAAGCCGGATTCCGACAGCGGCGCGTCGCGGATGCGCTCGGGGCCGAACTCCGCCAGCAGGCCCTTGCTGACCGCGTAGCAGCCGCCGTAGCGGCCGACATCCTCGCCCATGAGAAAGACCCGCTCGTCCCGCTGCAGCGCCTCTCGGATCGCCTCCCGCATGGCCTCGCGATAGGTCATCTCGATCGTGCTGGTCGCATCCGCTTTGTCGGGCATGGCGTCACCACAGCGTCAGTTGGCCCGCTCCGCATGGACGAAGCGGGTCAGGTCCTCGATCGGCTCCCAGGTCGCGGCCTCGGCGAAGGCGATGGCGTCCGCGATCTCGGCGGCGACGTCGGCCTCGATCCGCTCCAGATCCTGTGGGTGAATGATCGCGTTCTGCTCCAGCCATCCCTGGAACCGCACGATCGGTCCCCTCTTGCGCCAGGCTTCCACCTCCGCCTTGTCGCGGTAGAGCTGCGCATCGAACATCGAATGGGCGCGGAAGCGGTAGGTCCGGCACTCGAGGAAATACGGCTTGCCGGTCTCCCGGACTGTATGAACGGCGCGACGGGCTGCCGCCTCGACGGCGACGACATCCATGCCGTCGACCGCCTCGGACGCGATCCGGTAGGACGCCGCCTTGAGATGGATATCCGTCTCGGATTCGGAGAGGGCGAGGGCCGTTCCCATGGCGTAGAGGTTGTTCTCGCAGATGAAGAGCACCGGCAGACCCCACAGCGCGCTCAGATTGAGGCTTTCGTGGAACTCGCCCTCGGCGACGGCGCCTTCGCCGAAGAAGCAGACGGTCACGTTGGGCTCGCCGCACATGTGGTCCGCGAGGGCCAGGCCGACGGCCAGCGGCAGCCCTCCGCCGACGATGGCGTTGCCGCCATAGAAATTGGTCGACCGGTCGAACAGATGCATCGAGCCGCCACGGCCGCCGCTGCAGCCCTCTCGCTTTCCGTACATTTCGGCCAACGCCGCCTTCATCGAGACGCCGCGGACCAGGGCATGGCCATGCTCGCGATAGGTGGCGACGATCCGATCGCTTGCGGTGAGGACTGGGATCACGCCGACCGCGACGGCCTCCTCGCCATCGTACAGGTGCAGGAAACCGCGGATCTTCTCCTGCGTGTAGAGTTCCGCACATTTGTCCTCGAACCGGCGGATGCGGATCATCTGCTTCAGCAGCTCGAGAGCGTGGGGCCGTGACAGATGCGGCTTGTCGCCGTGCATGGTTATCGCTCCTCGCTTTCGAGGGTCGAGATGTCACCTTCCGGCAGGCCCAGCTCGCGCGCCTTCAGCAGGCGGCGCATGATCTTGCCGCTCCGCGTCTTCGGCAGATTGAGACGAAAGGCGATGTCCTTCGGCGCGACGGCGGGGCCCAGGCGTTTACGGGCGTGCCCCAGGAGCTCCTTGCGCAACGCCTCGCTCGGCTCCGTGCCGGGCTTCAGCGCGACAAAGGCCTTCACGACCTCGCCCACGGTCGGATCGGGAATGCCGATCACCCCGGCCTCCGCGACCGCGGGGTGCTCCATCAGCGTGCTTTCCACTTCGAACGGACCGATGAGATGGCCGGCGCTCTTGATCACGTCGTCGCCGCGGCCGACGAACCAGTAGTAGCCCTCCGCATCCCGCATCGCGAGATCGCCGCTGAGATACCATCCGCCGGCAAAGCACTTGCGGTAGCGGTCCTCCTCGTTGAGATAGCCCCGCATCATCGACGGCCATCCCGGACGAAGCGCCAGTTCCCCCACTGTCATCGGAGTGTCGATCTCGCGGACCGTCCCGTCTGCCTCGCGTTCGACGATGGCGGCCGTGATGCCCGGCAGCGGCCGGCCCATCGATCCCGGCTTGACGTCCATGGCGGCGTAGTTGGCGATCATGATGCCGCCGGTCTCCGTCTGCCACCAATTGTCATGGAACGGCATGCCGAAGGCCTCGCTGCCCCAGACCACGGCCTCGGGGTTGAGCGGTTCGCCGACGCTCGCCATGAAGCGCAGCCTCGATAGATCGAAGCGCCGGGCCACGTCGGACCCGGCCCGCATCAGCATACGGATCGCGGTCGGCGCGGTGTACCAGACAGTGACCTTCTGATCCTGCAGAATCCGGTACCAGCGCTCGGTCTCGAACTCGGCTTCGTCGACGACGAGGGTCGCGCCGATCGCGAGGGGAGAAATGATGCCGTAGGAGGTGCCGGTCACCCAGCCGGGATCGGCCGTGCACCAGAACACGTCGGTGGGGCGAAGGTCGAGGGCGAGACGTCCGGTCACATAATGTCCCACGACGGCCTCGTGGACATGCATCGCGCCCTTGGGCCGTCCGGTCGTGCCGCTGGTGAAGTGGAGAAGGGCCAGATCCTCGGGGCTAGTTCGGACGATGTCGAAGGACGTCGACGCTGCGGACATGGCTTTCTGGAAATCTGCTGTGCCTGCCGGAGGATCGTCGGGGCAGTCGATGAGAAAGACTTGCTCGAGGCTTGCGAGCTCTCGACGCCACGGCTCGATTTTCCGTCGATAGAGCGCGTATGAGGTCACGAGAACCTTGGCATTGCCGATGGCCATCCGTGCGCTGATCGGCTCGGGCCCGAAGGCCGAGAACAGGGGGGAAAAGACGCTGCCGTTTTTCAGGGTCCCGAGCGCGGCGATATAGAGCTCGGGCCTGCGCCCCAGAAGCGAGAACACGGCGTCGCCCCTGCTGACGCCGCTATGGGCGAGGATGTTCGCGAACCGGTTGGCCTCGGTCGCGAGCGTGGCGTAGCTGAGATCCCGGATCCGATCGTCGCGGCCGATCCAGCGGAGAGCGAGCCGCCCGCCCCGCCCGCAAAGCACATGCCGGTCGACGGCTTCATGGGCGATGTTGAGGCCGCCGCCCGGCAGTCCACTGATCGCCTCCCGCGCTTCCTGCCACGAGAATGTCGCTGCGCACCGCTCGTAATCCTGGAGATTGGCGGCAGCCTTCTGGCCGGGGCTCTTTCGTATTCTTTCCCATTCCATACCGACAGTCCCGGTCGGGAGAAGACGTTCAGCATCCCCTGGTTATGCCGTCGAGGCGGTTTCAGCCTTGATGCAGATCAAGGCGGGTCTCCGCTTCAACGAGGGCAGGCACCCGGGCAGCCGGCGGCGATGATCTCAGGCAGCCGCCCCTGACACTTCGCGTGCTGGCTCCGCCGCTGGCTCGATCGACGCCGAAATCGCATCGTCGACGCGCTCCAGCCAGATGAATTCCAGCCGGTCACGCGCATCCGCCGGTATCTCGTCATAGTCGCGGCGGTTCCGGGCCGGCAGCATCACCCGCTTCAGCCCGGCACGCGCCGCCGCCACGACCTTCTCCTTGATGCCGCCGACCGGCAGCACCAGGCCCCGCAAGCTGATCTCGCCCGTCATCGCGGTGTCGCTCCTGACGGTCTGACCGGTCAGGGACGACACTAAGGCCACGAATATCGCGACCCCGGCGCTCGGCCCGTCCTTGGGCGTGGCGCCGGCGGGCACGTGGACGTGGATGTCACTCTTCGGAAAGAGCGCGGCGTCGATGCCGAGCTCGGCCGCTCGGCCCTTGACCAGGGTGAGCGCGGCCTGGACACTCTCGCGCATGACCTCGCCGAGCTGCCCGGTGAGGATGAGCTTGCCATTGCCCGGCGCACGGGCCGCTTCGACGAAGAGGATGTCTCCGCCGACCGGTGTCCAGGCCAGCCCTGTCGCCACTCCCGGCACGCTCACCCGCATCGCGACCTCGTCTTCGAAGCGCGGCCGCCCGAGGAGGCGGAGGAGATCGCTGGCACGGATGCGGGCCTTGGCAATGCTTCCTTCGGCGATGTCGGTCGCGACGTGCCGCAAGGCTCGGCCGATCTCGCGCTCGAGGCCCCTCACGCCGGCCTCTTTCGTGTAGCTGCGGATGATGTCGGCGAGCGCGTCGTCGTCGATCTCGGCCTGCTCCGGCGTCAGTCCGTTCGCCTCGATCTGGCGGCGGACCAGGTAGCGGCGGGCAATCTGCGCTTTCTCGGCATCGGTGTAGCCGGACAGGGTGATGACCTCCATGCGGTCCCGCAACGGTGTCGGGACGGCGTCGAGCAGATTGGCGGTGGTGATGAACACCACATGGGACAGGTCGAACGGCACGCCGAGATAGTTGTCTCGGAAGGCGGCATTCTGTTCGGGATCGAGCACTTCCAGCAGTGCGGCGGACGGATCGCCCTGGATACCGGCGCCCATCTTGTCGATCTCGTCCAGCATCATCACGCAGTTCCGCGCGCCGGCCTTGCGGATGCCTTGGATGATGTTGCCGGGGAGGGCTCCGAGATAGGTGCGCCGGTGGCCCCGGATCTCGGCCTCGTCGTGGAGCCCCCCGAGGCTCAGACGGACGAAGCTGCGGTGCATAGCCCGCGCGATCGATTGTCCGAGCGAGGTCTTGCCCACGCCAGGCGGACCGACGAAGCATAGGATCGGCGCCTTGCCCTGGGGCGCAAGCTTGCGGACCGCGAGATACTCGATGATGCGCTGCTTGACCTTGTCGAGGCCGAAGTGGTCCTCGTCCAGGATTCGCCTGGCATCGCGGATGTCGATCGGCGTTTCCGTCGGCAGAGTCCAGGGCAGCTCGATCAGCCAGTCCAGATAGGTTCGGATCATGCCGTATTCCGCCGCCGCGTCCGCCATGCGCTCAAGGCGGGCCAGCTCCTTGCGGGCGGCACGTTCGACCTCTGGCGGCATCTGAGCCGTCGCGATCGCCTCGCCGAGTTCGGTGATCTCCCGCGCCTTGTCGCCGCCTTCACCGAGTTCGCGCTGAATCGCCGCCATCTGCTCGCGCAGCAACACCTCCCGCTGGCGCGCGTCGAGCGAGACCTGGGTGCGGCGACCGATCTCCTGAGAGAGCCGGAGCACCTCGATGCGCTGGGCGAGCAACCGGGCGACCTTGTCCATCCGGACGGTCAGATCGACGGATTCGAGGATCTCCTGCTTTTCCCTGGCGCTGTCGACCATGTAGGTGGCCACGAGGTCGGTCAGCGCGGCGGGCGACTGCGCGTTCTGCACGGCCGCCAGGAGCTCCGAGGGGACCTGGGGCAGGAGCTCGAAGGCCTCCCTGGCCCGGGCCTGGAGACTGAGGAAGCGGGCATCGATCTCCGCCGAGCGGACATCCGGCTCTTCGATGAGATGAACGCGCGCCGTGATGTACGGATGCTCCGACAGGATGTCGTCGATCCCGAAGCGGCTCTGCCCTTGGCAGATGAGATGGGTTCCGTCCGATGCCGTGACCAGGCGCAGGATGTTGGCGACGACGCCTATGCGATGGAGATCCGCTGCAAGGGGCTCCTCCTGTTCCGGATCGCGTTGCATCAGGAGCCCGATGGGGCGGCCTTCGCGCAGGGCCTGCTGGGCGGCGGCGACCGACCCTGGTCGGCCGAGGGTAAGCGGCATCACGATCCCGGGAAACAGCACGAAGCCGCGCACCGGGACGATGATCAGCGCATCGGCGGGGGCTGCAGAGGGGGCCACCACATCGGTGGAGGGTGGCTTCGGGCTGGCCGTATCGCTGCCGTTGGCGGGGGAAAGTGGCGATCGGGACATGGCGGGACACCCCCATCAAGCCGGCTTGCGCAGCACGATTGCGATGCAGCCGAGCGCCCACGAGACTTGGGCCACGCTGTATCTGTCCGAGGGCAGGGAGATGCGTCGCTCGAACCGGCCTCGAGGCAGCTCCAGTCGGTGGATCACCGCGGTTCTGATCTCAGGCGGCAGCGTTCGCTGGCCGCTGATCAGCAGCGCGTTCCCTTTGACGGCGACTTCGGCCCGCTCGGCCTCGACCCCGGGCAGCGCCGCTAGTG
>NZ_JASATH010000190.1:0-15869 GCF_038440215.1 Inquilinus sp. OTU3971
CCCACCCCCCCCCCCGAGGGGGGGGGCGGCGCTGGTCTCGCCCTCTACTTCGTCGCCTTCTCCTCCACCGGCAGCACCTCGACCGTAGCGGTCATGCCGGAGGCCAGCAGCACGCCGTCGGGCACCTTGTCGAGCGCGATCCGCACCGGGATGCGCTGGGCCAGCCGGACCCAGCTGAAGGTCGGGTTCACGTCGACGATCTGGTAGTAGGAGTTGAGCGACACCTCGCGGTCCGAGATCGCCCGGTCGATGCTGGCGACATGGCCCTCCAGCGGCGTCGACACGCCCATCAGCCGGATCTCGACCTTGTCGTCCGGGTGGATGCGCGGGATCTTCGTCTCCTCGAAATAGCCGCGGACATGGAAGCTGTCGGCATCGACGATCGCCATCACCTGCTTGCCCGCCGTGGCATAGGCGCCCTGCCGCACGATCAGGGTGGAGATGTAGCCGTTGACCGGCGACCGTATCGTCGTCCGCTCCAGATCCAGCTTCGCCGAATCCAGCGCCGCCCGGTCCTCCGCCATCGCCGCGCGGGCCGCCTTGGCCGTCGATTCCGCCTGCTGCTGGGCCTCGACCGAGATGGCATTCAGGCCCAGCTTGGCCCGGCGGGCTGCATCCGCCTCCAGCTGCTCGGTCTGCGCCACCTGGCTGTCCAGCGCGGCCTGCGCCCGCTGCACCGCCAGGGTGTAGCGGTCGGGGTCGATCACCAGCAGCACGTCGCCCTTCTTCACCGCCTGGTTGTTGGCCACGCGCAGGTCGACGATGATGCCGGAGACGTCGGGAGCCACCTGCACGATCTCCGCCGCCACCCGGGCGTCCCGGGTCCAGGGGCTGTCGACGTAGTACTGCCACAGCAGGATGCCGGCGACGACGGCGCCGGCCGCCACGACCAGGGTGATGATGACGCGGAGGGCGAGGGTTGCGTATTTCATTGTCTTCTTCCCCTCACATCGTCAGCGCGACGAGGGCGGTCAGGATGATCAGAAGCAGGGACAGGTCGAACAGCGCCGGATGCCAGATCCAGCGATAGGCGCCGACGCGGCCGAGCACGAAGCGCAGCATGCCGGTGAGGAGCAGCGCCACCACCAGGTAGCCGAGCATCGGCGACAGGTAGACGCCGGCGAGGTCGATTTCCTTGATCAGGGGGTTCATGGTGTCGGCACGATCAGGTCGCGGATGGGGGCCGGGCCGTCGGCCTGCGGCACGGCGAAGAACTCGGACTGGTAGGACAGCGTCACCCAGATCGCGGTGACCGAGACCAGGGCGGCGACGATGTTGCGGTCGGTGTCGAGGCCCTGCAGCACTTCGCCGGCGCGGGTCAGGGCGGCCATCGCTTCCGGCCCACTGCGGACGCGGTGGCGCCAGGCCAGGCCGAAATGGCGCTCCAGCGCGGCCAGGGCCGCCTCCACCGCCCGCGCCCCGGGCGGCGGCAGCCGGCCCGACAGGCGGCGCAGGATCATGATGTTGTGGCCGACGCGCAGGCTGGCCAGGCTGCCATGCAGGATCGGCCGGTCGCCCGGCGAAGCGTGGTCGAGCCGGGAGAACAGGCCGTTGATGCGGTCGAACATCCGGCTCTCGAACTCGGCCTGCGACAGGCCGGCGCCCGTGGCCATGCGCGCCAGGTCGGCCATGATGCCGGTGACGAAGCGCTGCGCCATCCAGCGCACGCCGAACGGCCGGATCAGCCGGAACAGCAGCACGGCCAGGGCGATGCCGGCCAGGGTGGCGAGGCTGTTGTTGACCGCGCCGGCAAAGTCGAGCGAGGCGCGGTCCGACAGCCCCAGCAGGGTCAGGAAGTTGATGCACAGCAGCAGCCCCGAGGCCCCGATCCGCGGCGCCGGCATCAGCATGCCGGCCGGCACCAGCACCGTGGCCAGCACCAGGGCCAGCATGGGGAAGCCGTCGACCCGGGGCAGCACCAGCGCGAAGGTGATCAGATAGATGACGGACGCGACCGACGCCATGCGCAGGAATTCCTTGGCCGGCATCGCCGGCTCGTCCGCGCCGGAGAAGAAGCCGAAGACGACGACCAGGATGGTGGCGGCCGCGGCGCCGTTCGGCCAGGCGGTGAGGATCCAGAAGCTGCAGGCGACCACCAGTGCGGTGAAGGCGGTGATGCCGGCCATGATCGCGGCGGCCTGGTCGCGGTGCCGGCTGATCGACGGCGCCGACCGCATGGTGGCGGGCCGGGTGCCGGCGGCGACATGGTCGCGCAGCCGCCGGCATTCGTCGCGCAGCGTCAGCACGTCCTGCAGCCGGTCCAGCAGGATGCGCACGACCATGGCGGTCTGGCTCTGCCGCAGCTCCTCCAGCGTCGGCTGCATGGTGTCGATCAGGCGCCGGGCAGCGCCGACGCTCTCGTCGTCATCCGGCTGGTCCGGGCCCAGCGACCGGTCCATGATCCGCGCCACCGCCTCGAAGGCCGGCCGGATCGCCTGCCACCGCGCCGGATCGCGGAAGCGCAGCAACCGCCCGCGCTCCTGCATCGAGACCAGCACGGCGAGGAAGGTGAACAGCCGCCCCTGCAGCTGGCGGATCACGTCATTGGCCAGGCGGATCGCCCGCGTGTCGAACACGGCATGGGCCCGCAGCGTCTCCAGCGCCACCGCGTCGGCGATCAGCCGGGCGCGGTCGGCCTGGGGCGCCTCGTCGGTGCCCTCGGTGCGCAGGATGCCGACCGCCCATTTGGCCGTGGCCGCCAGCAGCACCTCGATCCGGCCCAGCAATATCGGGCCGACCGGGCGCGGCAGGACGATGGCGCTGAGCACGCCGGCGCAGCCGATCGCCAGCAGGATCTCGACGCAGCGGTTGGTGGCGATGTCGAACACGGTCTCCGGTGCGGTGATCGCCGGGAAGCCGATGATCGCGGCGGTGTAGCCCGCCAGCAGCGGCGCATAGGCGCCGGGCGCGTCGCGCAGCAGCACCGAGACGTAGATGCAGCCCCCGAACCACAGCGCGCTGGCCAGCACGAACAGCTCGCGCTCCTGCGCGAACAGGGCGATGAAGGTCATGCTGGCCGTGACGCCGGCGGCGGTGCCGAGCACGCGGTAGACGCTCTTCGACAGCATCATCCCGGTCAGCGGCTGCGACACGATATAGGCCGTCAGCATCGCCGTGCCGGGCGAGGACAGGTTGAGGCGCAGGGAGATCCAGGCGGCCAGGATCGCGGCGCAGAAGGTGCGCAGCGAGAACACGCCGTCACGCCAGGTCGGCCAGTCCATTCGTTCCCCCGACGGGCCTAGCGGCCGCCCTCCGGCGCCGGCCGCCCGGCGGCGATATTGCCCTCGATCCGACCCAGCAGGCCGAGACAGAGCGTCATATCCTCGTCGGGGATGCCAGCCAGCAGACGCTCGCGCACCTCGGCCGCGACACCGCGGATGCCTTCGACCAGGGTGCGGCCGTCCTCGGTCAGGTGCACCGCCTTGGCGCGGCGGTCGGATTCGTCCTCTCGCCGCTCGATCAGCCCCTGGCTTTCCAGCGAGTCGAGCAGCCGGACCAGCGAGGGGCCCTCGATGCCGAGCGATTCCGCCAGGTCGCGCTGCCGGATGCCCTCGCCGAGGCGGAAGACGTGCAGCAGCGGCTGCCAGGTGGCGGCGCTGAGGCCGTAGCGGCCGAGCGTTTCGTCGACCTCGCGCCGCCATAGGCGGGCGACGAGGAACAGGCGGAACCCGAAATCGTCCCGCGCGGTGGAGGTGATGTTGGACATGAGGGGTTTATTAGGATGCTCATTATTAGACTCGCAGCGCATTTGCCGCATGCCAGCCTCCACCGAAGATCGTTTCGGGAAGGGCTGCATCCCCGGCCGGGCCTCACGCCGCGGTGTCGCGTTTCGCCCCCGCCTCCATCGCCCGGCGGATGCGGACCGCCTCGGTCTCCTCGATCGCGACATCGTCCCAGCGCACCACGTCCCCGGCCGCCACCGGCCGCACCAGCCTGACCTTGTGGGCGAGGCCGATCGGCAAGGCGCCCGCCGCCAGCGAATCCTCCGCCCGCATGATCCGGCCCCAGACCGTATAGCCGCCCTCGCCGTCCAGCATCTCGCCGGCGGCGAGCGGCTTCTTGGCCACGGCGACCGCATCGGCGCGGAAACCGGTCGGGCTGCCGGTCGCCTCCTGCCGCAACGCCGCCGAGGCGATGCTGACGCCGAGCTCGAGGCCGATGAAATGCACCGTCCGGTACAGCGCGCCGTAGCGGCCGGAGGGATCGGTGGTGATGTTGTATTCGCGGAAGCAGCGGCGCGTGTAGGCGGCGCCCGCATCGTCGTCGCCGGCCTCGAACACCACATAGACGCCCCAGCGCAGGTCGTTGACCACCTGCCGGCCGTCGCGCTCCAGGCTGGTCACCACCTCGACCATGCCGGCGCGTTCGAGCACGCCGCCGGCCTCGCGCGGCCGCAGCACCCGGGCCAGGTCGTGCGCCCCTGCCGGCGGGAACAGCAGGCCGTCGCGCGGCGCCAAAAGGCCGGTGGCGTTCGAGATCGCCGCCATCTCGATCGCCGATTTGGTGCCGTCGATGAAGGAGTTGAACATCTGCGGGTTCATGCCACCGGCCCGCGCCTCCTCGTCGGTGATGCCGAAATGACCCCAGACCGTGTCGGGCGTGGATTGGTGGTAGCCCGGCAGATACTTGGTGCCCTTGCCGGCGGCCACCACCCGGAAGCCGCAGGTCTCGGCCCAGTCGACCATCTCGCAGACCAGCGCCGGCTGGTCGCCATAGGCCAGGCTGTAGACCAGCCCTGCCCGGCGGAATTGCTCGGCCAGATAGGCGCCGGCCAGCACGTCGGCCTCGACATTGACCATGACGATGTGGCGGCCGTTCTCGGCCGACAGCAGCGCGTGGCGGATGCCGGCGGCCGGGCTGCCGGTGGCGTCGACCACGACATCCAGCCCATCCGCGCGGATCAGCGCCTCGGCATCCTCGGTGACATGGGTCCGCCCGGTCTTGCGCGCGTCGTCGAAGGAGGCGGCCAGGGCCGCCCCGGCATCCCAGCCGGTGTTGGCCATCGCCTGGCGCACGCGCTCCGCCGACAGGTCGGCCACGCCCAGCAGGTGCAGGCCGGTGGTGGTGCGCAGCTGCGCCAGGAACATCGAGCCGAACTTGCCGGCGCCGATCAGGCCGACCCGGACAGGGCGCCCCTCGGCGGCGCGCTGCTTCAGCTTGGTCGCGAGATTCATGGGACCTCCTCGGGAAGAAGGTTCAGTAGCTCCGGCCGTCGATCGGGATGGTGGTCACCGTGGTCAGGTCGAGGCCGTCCAGGCAGCGGACATTGATCGCGACCATCTCGGTGCCGTCCGGCTTGCGGCCGCGGGCGAAGGATTCGATGCCGCAGGTCGGGCAGAACAAGTGGTGGATCACCTTCTTGTTGAACTGGTAGTCGGCCAGCCCGTCGCCGCCCGACAGCAGGGTGAAGTGGTCGGGCGTGACGAAGGTCAGCATCAGGCCGCGCTTCTGGCAGTGCGAGCAATTGCAGCTCAGCACCTGCGCCAGGTCGGTCTCGGTCCTATAGCGCACGGCGCCGCAATGGCAGCCGCCCTCATAGGTCCTGGTCTCGGGCATGGGACGTTCCTCCGGCTCGTTGGATCGCCGTGAGTCACGGCGGCGTTGGGGCGAGAGAGTCGCCCGCCCGCGCCGCTCTGTCCATGCCGTTGGCGGCCGTCAGTCCGTCGAACCCACCCCGTATTCGAGGGCCGCATCGGCCAGCCAGTCCCAGAGATACTGGGCAAACGACCGGCGGACATAGATCCGCAGCCGCGGCGCGCCGTCCGCGTCGTCGGTGCGGTGCAGGATGACGTCGGCCTGGCAGATCATGCTCTGCGCCACCGACCCGACCGGGAAGGCGCGCGGATGCAGGTCCAGCGGGCAGCCCTTGGCCAGCACGTCCAGCGCCTTCGGCCCGGCCAGCGCGATCACCGTCCAGTTGTCGGTGACGTTGGTGACCGCGGCATGCCGGCCGGCCAAGGCACCCTGCAGCCGGGCGGCGAGGTCGGCCTCGCGGTCGACGCCGCCGACCACCAGCCATTCGGTGGGCCCGAGCCACAGCGCCGCGACGCCGTCGGCCGCGGCGATGCCGGGCCGCGCCGGCAGGTCGAGCCCAAGGGCTCCGGCCACGGCCGGGCCGAAGCCGGGATCGGCCAGGTCGCCGCGCAGGTTCAGCTTGGCCTCATGCGCGATCTCGGCCAGCCGGATTCCGGGGTTGGCCGGCGCCACCAGCGGCCGGACCAGCCCCGCGGTCGCCGAGCGCCGGACGGGCGCCTCCGCCGGAGCACCGGCCTGGAGAGACACAGTGTCAGGCATGCAGGCGCCCTCCCTCGGGATCGACGAAGACCGGCTTCACCACCTTCGCCGCGATGGTGCGGTCGGGCATGGCGATGTGGACCGTGCCGTCGAGCCGGCCCGAGCCGCCCTTGACCATCGCCAGCGCGATCGAGCGGTCGAGATTAGGGCTCCAGTAGCTCGAGGTCACATGGCCCAGCATCGGCACCGGCGGGGCGCCCGGAGTGGCGGTGTCGATGATGTGCGCCCCCTCCTCCAGCACCAGCTTCGGGTCGTCGGTCAGGAGGCCGACCAGCTGCTTGCGGTCGGCCCGCGCCGTGTCGGTGCGGTCGAGCGAGCGCTTGCCGATGAAGTCCGGCTTCTTCTTGCCGACGATCCAGTCCATGCCCAGGTCGCCCGGCGTGGTGGTGCCGTCCGTCTCCTGGCCGACGATGATGAAGCCCTTCTCGGCGCGCAGCACATGCATCGCCTCGGTGCCGTAGGGCGTCAGGTCCAGCCCCTGCCCCGCCCGTTCGATCGCCTCCATCAGCGCCAGGCCATAGGCGGCCGGGACGTTGATCTCGTAGGACAGCTCGCCGGTGAAGGAGATGCGGAACACCCGCGCCGCCAGCCCGGCCACGGTGCCCTCGCGCATGCTCAGATGCGGGAAGGCCTCGTTCGACAGGTCGAGGTCGGTCAGGCGCGACAGCAGCTCGCGGCATTTCGGGCCGGAGATGGTGGCGACCGCCCATTGCTCGGTGGCCGAGGTCAGGAACACCTTCAGGTCCGGCCACTCCGTCTGCAGCCATTCCTCGAGCCAGGCGAGGATGTTGGCGGCGCCGCCGGTGGTGGTGGTCATGTGGAAATGGTCCTCGGCGAGGCGCGTGGTGACGCCGTCGTCCTTGACCATCCCGTCCTCGCCCAGCATCAGCCCGTAGCGGCAGCCGCCGATCGCCAGCTTGGCCCAGGCGTTGGTGTAGACGCGGTTCAGGAACTCCGCCGCGTCCGGCCCGCGGACGTCGATCTTGCCGAGGGTGGTGGCGTCCATCACGCCGACCGAGCTGCGCGCCGCCTTCACCTCGCGGTTGACGGCCGCATGCATGTCCTCGCCCGGCTTCGGGAAGTACCAGGCGCGCTTCCAGCCGCCGCCGACATTCTCGAACACCGCGCCATGCCTCTCGGCCCAGCTGTGCATCGGGGTGCGGCGGATCGGGGCGTACAGCGCCTTGACCCCGCGCCCGGCGATGGCACCGAAGGTGACCGGGGTGTAAGGCGGGCGGAAGGTGGTGACGCCGATCTCCGGGATGGTCTTGCCCATGGTCTGGGCGACGATGCCGAGGGCGTTGACGTTGCCGGTCTTGCCCTGGTCGGTGGCCATGCCGGTGGTGGTATAGCGCTTGACATGCTCGACCGAGACCATGCCCTCGCGCAGCGCCAGCCGCAGGTCCTTGGCGGTGACGTCGTTCTGGAAGTCGACGAAGGCGCGCACGGCATTGGCCGGCCGGTCCGACGGCACATACCACAGCGGCCGGTCGTCGCCGGCCCCCGGCTCCTCCTGCGCGGTCTCGACCGGCGGCACCGGCACCGCCACCGGGGTCAGCCCGGCGGCCGAGGCCGCGGCGGCGCCGGCCACCAGGCCCTCCTGTAACGCGTCGGCGAAGCGCACCGTGCCGGCGCAGCCGCCGGCCGAGCGCTCGGCCTGGAAGGACTGGCCGGGCATGAAGGTCGAACGCGCCTCGTCCCAACGCAGCCGGCCGCGCGACTGCGACTGCAGGTTCAGGACCGGGTTCCAGCCGCCGGACATGGCGACCGCGTCGCAGGAAATGGTGGTTTCGGCACCGCGCCGCACCGACTGGCCGTCGGCGGCCAGCGGCATCAGCCGCACCTCGTCCACCCGCAGGCGGCCGGAGGTGCCGACCACGGCATGGCCGGCATAGACCGGCAGGCCGGCGGCCCGCGCCGCCCGCACCAGCGGCCCGTCCGGATCTGGCCGGGTGTCGACGATCGCCGGCACGGCGACGCCGGCGGCGGCGAGGTCGAGGGCGGTGGCATAGGCGCTGTCGTCGCCGGTGGCGACCACGACCTTCTCGCCGACCTTGACGCCCCAGCGGTGCAGATAGGCCCGGGCGGCGCCGGCCAGCAGGATGCCGGGACGGTCGTTCTCGGCGAAGACCAGGCTGCGCTCGATCGATCCGGTGGCCAGCACCACCTGCTTCGCCCGCACCTTCCACAACCGCTGCCGCGGCGTGCCGGCCGGCACCGCATGCGGCGCGATGTGGTCGCTGGTGCGCTCCAGCAGGCCCAGCCAGTTGTGGCCGTAATAGCCGAAGGCGGTGGTGCGCGGCAGCACCCGGACATCGGGCATCGACGCCAGCTCGGCCACCGTCGCTTCGACCCAGTCGAGAGCGCCGGCCTCGCCGATCGCGGCCGTCGGCTCCGACCGCAGCCAGCCGCCGAAGCGGGGCTGGTCCTCGGCCAGGATCACCCGGGCGCCGGCACGCGCCGCGGCCAGCGCGGCGCCGAGGCCGGCGAGGCCGCCACCGACCACCAGCACGTCGCAATGGGCGTTCATATGGTCGTAGCGGTCCGGGTCCGGCTGGCGCGGCGACACGCCGAGGCCGGCGGCCTTGCGGATGAAGCGCTCATAGACCATCCAGGCCTTGGGCGAGCGCGGCCACATGAAGGTCTTGTAGTAGAAGCCGGCCGGGATCAGCGGCGCGAACAGGTCGTTGACCGCATTGAAGTCGAAGCGCAGCGACGGCCAGCGATTCTGGCTGCGCGCCACCAGCCCGTCGAACAGCTCGACCTGGGTGGCGCGGCTGTTCGGGTCGGTGCGCGCCGCGTCCGGGCCCAGCTGGACCAGCGCGTTCGGCTCCTCCGGCCCGGCCGAGATCACGCCGCGCGGCCGGTGGTACTTGAAGCTGCGGCCCATCAGATGGACGCCGTTGGCCAGCAGGGCCGAGGCCAGCGTGTCGCCCTCATAGCCGCGATACGATTTGCCGTCGAAGGCGAAGGTGGCGCTCTGGCTGCGGTCGATATCGGCGCCGCGGCCGACCAGGCGGTAGCGTTGGGTCATGGTCTAGGAGCCGGAAGCGCTGGCGGGATCGACCAGCGGCGCGTTGGCGGTGCCCCGCGCCGGCTCGCCGGACGGGGTGGGGATGGACTGGCCGTCGATCGCCGGCGGCGGGTCGCCGGGCCCGTAGACGGCCAGGATCTCGTCGGTCGCCGTGTTGCGGGCGATGTTGAACCAGCGCCGGCAACCATGGATATGGACCCAGCGCTCATAGTGCAGCCCCTTGGGGCTGGAGCGCATGAAGACGTAGTCCGCCCATTCGGCATCGCTCAGCTCGGCCGGGTTGGCCGGCCGCCGGATATGGGCCTCGCCGCCGCAGCGGAACTCACGCTGGTCCCGCGGGCCACACCAGGGGCAGTCGATCAGGAACATGGCTACCTCAATGCGCCACGGCGGCGGCGCCGTGCTCGGCCACCAGCGCGCCGGAGGCGAAGCGGTCCAGCGCGAAGGGCGCGGCGATGGCGTTCGGCTCGCCGCGGGCGACGGTGTGGGCGAAGACATGGCCCGATCCGGGTGTCGCCTTGAAGCCGCCGGTGCCCCAGCCGCAGTTGATGAACAGATTCTCGACCGGGGTCTTGCCGATGATCGGGCTGGCGTCCGGTGCCACGTCGACGATGCCGCCCCATTGCCGCAGCATGCGCATGCGGCTGAAGATCGGGAACATCTCGACGATCGCCGCCAGCGTCTCCTCGATCACCGCGAAGCCGCCGCGCTGGGAATAGGAGACGTAGCCGTCGATGCCGGCGCCGATCACCAGCTCGC
Source organism: Inquilinus sp. OTU3971 (assembly GCF_038440215.1). NCBI lineage: Bacteria > Pseudomonadati > Pseudomonadota > Alphaproteobacteria > Rhodospirillales > Rhodospirillaceae > Inquilinus > Inquilinus sp. OTU3971. Next base: position 10,088 of record NZ_JASATH010000190.1, read on the forward strand.
CCTTGTCGGACTGGCTGACATAGGCGTGCACGGCGTTCGACATGACGACGCAGTCGATCACCGGCTTGATCGGCTCGGACACCAGCGCCTGCAGCGGGTGGCTCTCCAGCGGCAGGCGGAAGCCGGCGAGGTTGGCCAGCACCGAGCTGTGGCCGGCCGCCACCACCCCGACCTTGCCGGCGCCGATATAGCCGCGCGTGGTCTCGACCCCGACGACGCGCCCCTGCTCGGTGCGGAAGCCGGTGACCTCGCAGTTCTGGATGATGTCGACGCCGCGGCTGTCGGCGCCGCGGGCATAGCCCCAGGCGACCGCGTCGTGCCGCGCCGTGCCGGCCCGGCGCTGCACCGTGCCGCCATAGACCGGGAAGCGGATGGTCGGGTCCGGGTTCAGGGCCGGGCAGAACTCCAGCACCTGCTCGCGGGTCAGCCAGTCGCTGTCGATGCCGTTCAGCCGGTTGGCGTGCAGCCGGCGCATCAGCTCGCGCGCCTCATGCGGGTCGTGGCAGATGTTCATCACGCCGCGCTGGCTGAACATCACGTTGTAGTTGAGGTCGGCCGACAGGCCCTCCCACAGCTTCAGCGCGTGCTCGTAGATGAAGGCCGATGCGTCGTACAGGTAGTTGGAGCGGACGATGGTGGTGTTGCGGCCGGTGTTGCCGCCGCCGATCCAGCCCTTCTCGAGCACCGCGACATTGGTGATGCCGTGCTCCTTCGCCAGGTAGTAGGCGGTGGCTAGGCCGTGGCCGCCGCCGCCGACGATGACCACGTCATAGGCCGGCTTGGGGTCGGGCGATCGCCAGGCCTTCTGCCAGCCTTCGTGGTGCGACAGCGCGTTGCGGACGAGGGAGAAGACTGAATAGCGGGACATCGATCCGGGCGGGTCCAGGGTGAGCATCGGCATGGTGCAGAGCCGACCGGCCCGGCGCGAGCTTAGGCGCGACACGCAGGCGTCGCCCTGCGCCAAGGGAGCGCCGGCCCCTCCCTCGGCCGTCATTCCCGCGAAAGCGGGAATCTCTTTCCGATCAAGTCTCGACGAGATCCCCGCTTCCGCGGGGATGACGGAATTTTAAAGAGATTGCCTCTCTCAATCCGTCGGGATCTCTCGTCCGCGGCCGACGCGGCGCAGCATCTCGACCAGCTCCGGCTGCTCGTCCCGGACCCGGCGGTACTGCGGCAGCAGCGCGTCGCGCAGCCGGCCCTTGGTGCCCAGCGCCGCCTCGGCATAGTCGATCATCACCGTGTTCGGCCAGGCCTGCGGCCGGATCGCCGCCAGCTTCGCCACCGAGGCCTCCTCCTCGCCCGGATGGCGCTGGGCGATCAGCATCAGCATCGAGGCGGTCGAGCGCGACACGCCCATATGGCAATGCACCAGCAGGTGGCGCAGGCTCTCGCCCTCCAGCGCCATCGCCTCGCCGAACTCCAGGATCTCGGCGACATGGTCCGGGGTCGGGAAGATGTGGCCCGGCATCTCGTCGATGATGTCGTGGAACCGCAGGTCGAGCCTGCGATGCGGCGCGAAGCCGTCGAAATAGGTCTCGGCCGGGGTGCCCGGATCGGCGATCGACAGCACATGGGTGACGCCGGCGGCGCGAAAGCCGGCGATCTCGTCCAGGCCGCAGACGGTGAGATGGCGGTCGGGGTGCAGCAGCATCGGATCGTCCTCGGAAACGGGCGAGGCACTCTCCCGCCCGGCCGTCGCAGGGTCAAACGCCGATGCCGGGCCTCAGCCGTGCGGACGGGTCATGCGACCCGTCAGAACAAACCATCGATCCGACCGCCCTCGTCCAGCCGGATGGCATTGGCCGCCGGGGTCCTGGGCAGGCCGGGCATGGTCATGATCTCGCCGCAGATCGCGACCAGGAACTCCGCCCCCGCCGACAGGCGCAACTCGCGCACCGGCACCACATGGTGCGACGGTGCGCCCTTCAGCGCCGGGTCGGTGGAGAAGCTGTACTGGGTCTTGGCGACGCAGACCGGGAAATGGCCGTAGCTCTTCTGGTACTGGGCGAACTGGTCGCGCACCCGCTTGTCGGCGATGATGTCGTCGGCGCCGTAGATCGAGGTCGCGATCGTCCGCATCTTCTCCCACAGCGGCAGGTCGTCGTCGTACAGGGTGCGGAACTGGGAATGGTCCTCGGCCAGGGCCGCGACCTTGTGCGCCAGCTCGACCGTGCCGGCGCTGCCATCCGCCCAATGGTTGCAGACCTGGGCCTCGACCCCGTGCTCGGCGCAATAGTCGCGCACCGCCTGCAGCTCGGCCTCGGTGTCGGCGACGAAGCGGTTGACCGCGACCACCGCCGGCACGCCGAACTGGCCGACATTGCGGATGTGGCGGCCGAGATTGGCCAGGCCCTTCTTCAGCGCCGCCACGTTCTCCTGCCCCAGCTCCTCCTTGGCCACGCCGCCATGCATCTTCAGCGCCCGCACGGTGGCGACGATCACCACCGCCGCCGGCTTCAGCCCGGCCTTGCGGCACTTGATGTCGAAGAACTTCTCGGCCCCGAGATCGGCGCCGAAGCCGGCCTCGGTGACGACGTAGTCGGCCAGCTTCAGCGCCGTCTTGGTCGCCATCACCGAGTTGCAGCCATGGGCGATGTTGGCGAAGGGGCCGCCATGGACGAAGGCCGGGTTGTTCTCCAGCGTCTGCACCAGGTTCGGCATGAAGGCGTCCTTGAGCAGCACCGTCATCGGCCCGTCCGCCTTCAGGTCCTTCGCCGTCACCGGCCGGCGGTCGAGCGACTGGCCGACGATGATGCGGCCCAGCCGCTGCTCCAGGTCGGCCTGGCTCTTCGCCAGGCAGAAGATCGCCATCACCTCCGATGCCACGGTGATGTCGAAGCCGTCCTCGCGCGGGAACCCGTTCGGGGCGCCGCCCAGGCTGGTGACGATCGAGCGCAGCGCCCGGTCGTTCATGTCCATCACCCGGCGCCAGGTCACCCGGCGGGTGTCGAGGCCAAGCGCGTTGCCCCAGTAGATGTGGTTGTCCAGCAGCGCCGACAGCAGGTTGTGGGCGCTGCTGATGGCGTGGAAGTCGCCGGTGAAGTGCAGGTTGATCTGCTCCATCGGCACCACCTGGGCATGGCCGCCGCCCGCGGCGCCGCCCTTGATGCCGAAGCAGGGTCCCAGCGACGGCTCGCGCAGGCAGATCGCCGCCTTCTTGCCGATCCGGTTCAGCCCGTCGCCGAGCCCGACCGTGGTGGTGGTCTTGCCCTCCCCCGCCGGGGTCGGGGTGATCGCGGTGACCAGGATCAGCTTGCCGTCGGGCCGGCCGTCCAGCCCGTCGATGAAGCCGGGCGTCAGCTTGGCGATATGCGGGCCATAGGGATAAAGAGCGTCCGAGGGGATGCCGAGCGTCGCGCCGACCTCCGCGATCGGCCGCAGTGTCGCGGCCCGCGCGATCTCGATATCCGACGGTACCGCCATCTCCCAAGCTCCCCCAGGCTGTTTTTGCGTCGATCGTCCCATAGCATCCGGCGCGGCACCTCGTCTGCGGCGACGTCGTCCGGTCTCGCTGCGACGCGACCCGCCGCGACGGCGCGAGCCATGCGTCCAGCGGATCGCATTATCCGCTGACCGTCGCAAGTAGCCTCTTTGTCGAATTTGCGACCCGTGCTACCGATTCTCTCAACAAGGCGCCCCCTCATCGCAGGAGTGTCGCCGGGAGGCACAGAGCGCATGGGCCAGGATCCAGCCTTCGACACCGAGACCATCGGCTTCCTGCTGATTCCGCAATTCTCGATGATCGCCTTCACCTCGGCGGTCGAGCCGCTGCGCATCGCCAACCGCATGGCCGGCAAGCCGCTGTACCGCTGGACGGTGCTGTCCAAGGACGGCCAGGCGGTGAAGGCCAGCAACGGCATCAGCGTCGGCGTCGACACCTCGCTGGCCGAGCTCAGCCGCCAGTCCGGCCTGTCCAAGCCGCTCGACATGATCTTCGCCTGCTCCGGCCTCGGCATCGAGCGCTACCGCGACGACGAGGTCTTCGCCTGGCTGCGCCGGGCGGAGCGGCAGGGGGTGGGCATCGGCGCGCTGTGCACCGGCTCGCATCTCCTGGCCCGGGCCGGGCTGCTCGGCGGCTATCGCTGCGCCATCCATTGGGAGAACCTGCCGGGCTTCGCCGAGACCTTCCCCGAGATCCCGGTGTCGAGCGACCTGTTCGAGGTCGACCGCAAGCGCTACACCTGCTCCGGCGGCACCGCGGCGATCGACATGATGATGCACCTGATCGCGCTCAGGCAGGGCCGCGACCTGGCGACCAAGGTGTCCGAGCAGTGCCTGGTCGATCGCATCCGCAGCCCGCATGACCGCCAGCGCCTGCCGCTGCGCGCCCGGCTCGGCGTGCACAACCCGAAGCTGGTCTCGGCGATCGAGCTGATGGAGGCGAACATCGCCGAGCCGCTGCCGCAGGAGGAGCTGGCGGCCCATGTCGGCCTGTCGCGCCGGCAGCTGGAGCGGCTGTTCCGCAAGCAGCTCGGCCACAGCCCGGCGCATTACTACCTCGAGCTGCGGCTGGAGCGGGCGCAGCACCTGATCAACCAGAGCGACCTGCCGATCGTCGACTTGGCGCTGGCCTGCGGCTTCGTCTCGGCCTCGCATTTCTCGAAATGCTACCGCCAGCTCTATGGCCGCTCGCCCCGGGAAGAGCGGGCGAATGCCATCCTGCGCGGCGTGCCGATGCCCGAGCGGCCGGTCCGCCAGAAGGTCCCCGCTTGACGACGCATTCCAGCTTTGCTGCGCTGCGGTATCTGGGGACTCGCTTCGGAGGACCGATCTGTGCATAGTCCGCGACTTCGCGTAACGGCATCCCGGACCCGAATGCCCGTAGACCGGACCTGGCAGGCCCTTCCGGCCGCCGACCGCCTCGCCGCTGAGACCCCTAGCACCCCATGACCCGATTCTATGTGACCGGCACCGACACCGGTGTCGGCAAGACCCTTGCCTGTGCCTGCCTGGCCCTTGCCTGGGACGCCGACTATTGGAAGCCGGTGCAGACCGGCCTGGCCGAGAAGCCGGCGGACACCGCCACCATCGCCGCCCTGACCGGCCTGCCGGCCGACCGGCTGCAGAAGCCGACCTATGCCTTCCAGGCGCCGCTGGCCCCGGTGGCCGCCGCGGCGTTGGAGGAGAGCGAGATCGACCCGGCCGCGCTGACGCCGGACTTCTCGCCCCGGCCGCTGCTGATCGAGGGCCCGGGCGGCGGGCTGATGGTGCCGCTCGACTGCTCGACGCTGGCGATCGACCTCCTGGCCGTGTGGCGCTACCCGACCATCGTGGTGGCCCGCAGCGGCCGCGGCACGATCAACCACACGCTCCTGACCATCGAGGCCCTGCGCAGCCGCAAGATCCCGATCGCCGGGGTGGTGATGAACGGCCCGCTCAACGCCGGCAACCGCGCCGCGATCGAGAAGCATGGCGGCGTTCCGGTGATCCTGGAGATCCCCGAGCTGCCGAAGGTCACCCGCGCCGTGGTCGAGGAGCTGGCCCACGCCGTGCCGCCCCTCGGCGAGATCGTCTCCGAGGCCGTCGCGGCCTGATAGTGCATTGAGTTGCCTCTCTCGCTTGCGAGACCTTTTCGGAATGTCCGCTCAGGCGTCGTGAAGGCCGGCAACGACATCGGCCGAAAGAAAAATGAGTCCCCCCTCCCCTCGCGGGAGGGGGTTAGGGGGAGGGGGTTCTCGCCGTCAGGACCGGCCTGAACTCTGGCGATTCGGCCCTGACTGCGGGACCTGTTCTCTGCCATTCGCGCGCGGACGCGCGCAGACCCCACCCCCCCGGGCCCCCC
>NZ_JASATH010000191.1:0-15838 GCF_038440215.1 Inquilinus sp. OTU3971
GCGGGCCCCCCCCCCCCCCGCCGCCTTTTCGCCTCTGCACATCCGAGGGCCTGCCGATGGCCGTGATCTCCGAGCCCGCCGCCACGGGTCGCCGATCCCCCTTCGATTGGCTCCAGACGATCCTGCCCAAGCTCGTTCTGGCGCCGTCCTTCGCCGTGACCATCGTCTGCGTCTACGGCTTCATCCTGTTCACGCTGTATCTGTCGATGACCAACTCGACGATGATGCCGCGCCTCGACAGCTGGGCCGGCCTCGCCCAGTACGAGAAGCTGTGGTCCGACCCGAAATGGACCATCTCGCTGGTCAACCTGGCGATCTACGGCGTTCTGTACATCGGCATCAGCACCGCGATCGGCCTGCTGCTGGCCATCCTGCTGGACCAGCGGATCCGGATCGAGGGGGCGCTGCGCACCATCTACCTGTACCCGATGGCGATCTCCTTCATCGTCACCGGCACCGCCTGGAAATGGATCCTCAACCCGGGCCTCGGCCTCGACAAGCTGATGCACGATCTGGGCTGGACCAGCTTCACCTTCGACTGGCTGATCAACGGCGACATGGCGATCTACACCGTCGTCATCGCCGGCGTCTGGCAGTCCTCCGGCTTCGTCATGGCGATGTTCCTGGCGGGGCTGCGCGGGGTCGACAGCGATATCCTGAAGGCGGCCGCGATCGACGGCGCCACCCTGCCGCAGACCTACCGGCGTATCATCATCCCGCTGATGCGGCCGGTGTTCCTGTCGGCCTTCGTGGTTTCGGCCCATCTCGCGATCAAGAGCTTCGACCTGGTGATGGCGCTGACCGCGGGCGGCCCCGGCACCTCGACCTGGATGCCGGCCCTGTACATGTACAGCCTGACCTTCACCCGCAACCAGATGGGCCTGGGCGCCGCCAGCGCCGTGATCATGCTGGCGACGATCAGCGCCATCATCGTGCCCTATCTCTATTCCGAGCTGCGGGGTGGCCGCCGTGACTGAAGCCTCGATCATGGTTCCCGGCCCGCGCACCGGCCTTCAGGTCGGGCTGCGCTGGCTGCTGTTCGCCATCCTCGGCGTGTTCGCGCTGATCTACCTGTTCCCGCTCTTCGTCATGGTCGTGACCTCGCTGAAGACGCTGGACGAGGTGCGCGCCGGCAACCTGCTGTCGCTGCCGCCGAGCCCGACCCTGGAGCCCTGGATCAGCGCCTGGAGCACCACCTGCGTCGGCCTGACCTGCGAGGGGCTGAAGGGCTATTTCCTGAACTCGATCCTGATGACGGTGCCGGCCGTGGCGATCTCGGCCATGCTCGGCGCCCTCAACGGCTATGTCCTGACCAAATGGCGGTTCAGGGGCGACGGCATCGTCTTCGCCCTGATCCTGTTCGGCTGCTTCATCCCGTTCCAGATCGTGCTGCTGCCGATGGCGCGGACGCTGGGCCTCCTGGGCCTCGCCTCCTCCACCCCGGGGCTGATCTTTGTCCATGTGGTGTACGGCCTGTGCTTCACCACGCTGTTCTTCCGCAACTACTACGCCGCCTTCCCCAACGACCTGGTGAAGTCGGCGATGATCGACGGCGCCGGCTTCTTCCGCATCTTCTGGCGGATCCTGCTGCCGAACTCGATCCCGATCATCGTGGTCACGGTGATCTGGCAGTTCACCAACATCTGGAACGACTTCCTGTTCGGCGTCTCCTTCGCCGGCGGCGGCACCGCCATGCCGGTGACCGTGGCGCTGAACAACATCGTCAACAGCTCGACCGGGGTGAAGGAATACAACGTCCACATGGCCGCGGCGATCATCGCCGCGCTGCCCACCCTGGTCGTCTATGTGCTCGCCGGCCGCTATTTCGTGCGCGGCCTGATGGCGGGCGCGGTGAAGGGATAACCGCACCATGGCCTCTCTCACGATCCAGAACGTGATCAAGCGCTACGGCGCGATCGAGATCCTCAAGGGCATCGACATCGATGTCGGCGACGGCGAGTTCCTGGTGCTGGTCGGCCCGTCCGGCTGCGGCAAGTCCACGCTCCTGAACATGATCGCCGGGCTCGACACCATCTCGGACGGCACCATCGCCATCGACGGCAAGCGGGTGAACGAGCTGCACCCGAAGGACCGCGACATCGCCATGGTGTTCCAGTCCTACGCGCTGTACCCGAACATGTCGGTCGAGCAGAACATCGGCTTCGGCCTGGAGATGCGCGGCGTGCCGAAGGAGGAGCGGGCCAAGGCGATCGCCGACATCGCCAGGCTCTTGCAGATGGAGCATCTGCTGAAGCGCAAGCCCAGCCAGCTGTCCGGCGGCCAGCGCCAGCGCGTGGCGATGGGCCGGGCGCTGGTGCGCGACCCCAAGGTATTCCTGTTCGACGAGCCGCTGTCCAATCTCGACGCCAAGCTGCGGGTGGAGATGCGGACCGAGATCAAGAAGCTGCACCAGCGGCTGAAATCGACCATCGTCTACGTCACCCACGACCAGATCGAGGCGATGACGCTGGCCACCCGGATCGCGGTGATGCGGGCCGGCGAGCTGCAGCAGCTGGGCACGCCGCGGGAAATCTACGACCGGCCGGCCAACACCTTTGTCGCCGGCTTCATGGGCTCGCCGCCGATGAACCTGATCAAGGCCAAGGTGGTCGACCACAATGGCGGCCCGCACGCCGCGATCGACCGGCTGCAGGACGGCGAGATCGTGCTGCCGCTGCCGGCCAATGACGGGCTGCGCGGCGCCGCCGGGCGCGAGATCATCCTGGGCCTGCGCCCCGAGAACATCACCGACCCGCAGGGCGCGGTAGGCGGCGCCGGCCCGGTGCTGGAGACCGACTGCCTGATCGAGGTGACCGAGCCGACCGGCCCGGACCTGATCGCCGTGGTCGAGATGGGTGGCAAGGAGGTGCTGGCTCGCCTCCGGCCCGACGCCGAGGCCCGGGCCGGCCAGCGCAGCCGGCTGGTGTTCGACATGGGCAAGGCCGTGGTGTTCGACGCCGGCACCGAGGCCCGCATCGCATGACGCTGCGCATCGGACTGATCGGCTACGGCCCCGCCGCCCGCGTCTTCCACGGGCCCCTGATTTCAGCCTGCCCCGGCGCCGCGCTGGCCGCGGCGGCGGTGCGGAACCCTGAGAGCGTCACCGACGCGCCGCCCGGCCTGCCGCTCGTCACGGTCGACGCCCTCTTGGCCGACCCCACGGTCGAGGCGGTGGTGGTGGCGACGCCGAGCGGCAGCCACCACGCCGTGGCCCGCCGGGCGCTGGAGGCCGGCAAGCATGTCGTAGTCGACAAGCCGGTCACGGTGACCGCGGCCGAGGCCGACGACCTGATCGCGCTGGCGGCGGTGCGGCGGCGGGTGCTGACCGTGTTCCACAACCGGCGCTGGGACGGCGATTTCCTGGCGCTGCGCGACCTGATCGCCGAGGGCCAGCTGGGGCGGGTGCTGTCCTTCGAATCCAACTACGACCGATTCCGCCCGACCGTGCGGGCGCGCTGGCGCGAGCAGGCGGTGCCAGGATCGGGGCTGCATTACGACCTGGGGTCGCATCTGATCGACCAGGCGCTGGTGCTGTTCGGCCGGCCGGATGTCGTGCGGGCAGAGCTGCGCGCCATCCGCCCCGGCGCCGAGGCGGTGGACGATGCCATCTTCACCCTCGGCTTCGGCCCCACGCGGGCGCTGCTGCGCTGCCGCATCCTGGTGGCGGAGGCCGGGGCCAGGCTGGTGGTGCAGGGCGACCGCGCCACCTTCCGCAAGATGGAGATCGACCCGCAGGAGGACCATCTGCGCGCCGGCACGGTGCAGACCGCGCCGGAGACCGGCTGGCTGACCGTGGGGCGCGAGGCGGGCGTGGCGGAGACGCAGCGGCTGGCGATCGCGCCCGGCCGCTACGGCGCCTTCTATGACGGCTTCGTCGCCGCGGTGCGCGACGGCGCCCCGCCGCCGGTCGACCCGCGCGACGGCCGCGACGTGATCCGGGTGATCGAGGCCGCGATCGAGAGCTCGACCACAGGGCGCGACGTCCGGCTGGAGTGGTAGGCCTCAGCTCGACTGGCGGCGGACCAGGGAGAAGCCGAGGTCGATGATCCGGTCCTCCTGCGGCTGCGCGCCCTTGCCGAGCCGGGCCAGGATCAGCTCGCCGGCACGGCGGCCCATGTCGTAGGCGGGGATCCGGATCGTGGTCAGGGCCGGTTGCAGCTGCCGACCGATCTCGAGGTCGCCGAGGCCGACGATGGCGATGCGGTCCGGGACCGCGATCCCGCACCGTTGGCATTCCAGCAGGCCACCCACCGCCATCACATCGGTGGCGAAGAACACGCCGTCGAGGTCCGGGGCGCGCGCCAGCAGCCGGTCGAGCGCGACCCGGCCGGCCTCGATCGACAGGTCCGCCGGAGTCTCGGTTTCCGGCGGGGCGGCGCCGGCCTCGGCCAGGGCTAGCGAGAAACCCGACAGCCGCGCCGCGGCCCGGCTTTCGGCCGAGCCGACGAAGGCGCAGCGCCGCCGGCCGCCCTCGACCAGGTGCCGCGCCACCTCCACGCCCGCGGAAAAATTCGAGAAGCCGACGGCCATGTCGACCGGGTCGTCCGACAGCTCCCAGGTCTCGACCACCGGGATGCCGTGCTGGCGCAGCAGGTCCCGCACCGCCGCGTCCTGCACGGCGCCGACCAGCACCAGCGCGTCCGGCCGGCGCCCGACCAGGGCGCGCACCAGCTGGCGGCGCTTGTCCTCGGAATAGGCGTAGTCGCCGATCACCAGGTGCAGCCCCGCATTCTCGGCGGCGTCGGCGACGCCGTGCACGGTCTCGGAGAAGACCGAGTTGCCGATGGTCGGCACCAGCACCGCCAGGATGCCGCTGCGGCGCGAGGCCAGGCTGCTGGCCGACAGGTTGGGGACATAGCCCAGCGATTCGACCGCCGCCTGGATCCGGGCCAGCGTCTCCGGCGTCACCTTCCCCTCGCCGCGCAGGGCGCGCGACACCGTCATCGGGGAGGTGCCCGCCAGCGCCGCGACATCCTCGATGCGCGGCTTCCGGCCCAGTTTCGCTGCTGTGTCGTCTCGCATGCCGCAGACCTTGAAGCGAAGCCGCTGCGATTTGCAAGCCGGCCGCGGGCGTTGACGATCCCAGACGGTAGCGCTACCGTCTTATCGCGGTAGCGCTACCGAACCCCAAGGGAGAAACGCCATGATCAAGGACGAAGAGGTCGCTGCGTATCGCAGGGACGGGGTGGTGGTGGTCGAGGACGTGCTGGACGCGGCGCAGCTGGCCGAGGCCCGGCGGGTGGTGGACGAGTTCATCGCCGGGTCCCGCGAGGTCACCGCGCACAACGATGTCTACGACCTGGAGCCGGGGCACACGCCCGAGGCGCCGCGGGTCCGGCGGATCAAGACGCCGCACAGGCACCATCCGCTGTTCTGGGACATCGCCCGGTCGCCCCGGCTGGTGGCGATCCTGCAGCGCCTGCTGGGGCCGGGCGTCCGGCTGCACGGGTCGAAGATCAACCTGAAGTCGCCGCAATTCGGGTCGCCGGTCGAATGGCACCAGGACTGGGCCTTCTACCCGCACACCAATGACGACATCCTGGCCGTCGGGGTCATGCTCGACGACTGCACGGTCGAGAACGGAGCCATGCTGGTGCTGCCGGACACCCATCGCGGCCCGGTCCACGACCACCACTCCGACGGGTACTTCTGCGGCGCCATGGACCCGGAGGCCTGCGGGCTCGACTTCAGCAAGGCGGTGCCGGCGGTGGGCCGCGCCGGGTCGATGAGCTTCCACCATGTCCGCGCCGTGCACGGCTCGGCGCAGAACACCTCGGACAAGCCGCGGGTGCTGCTACTGTACGAGTTCGCCGCCGCCGACGCCTGGCCGCTGTCGGGCGTGCCGGACCTTGCCGCGTTCGACAGCCGCCTGGTGGCCGGCGAGCCGACCATCATGCCGCGGCTGGCCGATGTGCCGGTGCGCATGCCGCTGCCGCCGGCGCCGCGCCAGGGCTCGATCTACGAGAACCAGAGCACGGCCAGGTCGCGCTACTTCGCGGACCGCAAGACCGCGGCCTGAGAGACCGTCCGGCAATGCTACTGGCCGTCTGGCGGCGGTTTCTGCGCTTCCGGTGCTCACGGACAGTAACGTCCGCTGCGCGCCGGGTCTCGAAACCACCACCAGCCGACTCACACCAGCGCATTGCCAAACGGTCTCTGAGCCCGGACCGCTGAAATCACCATAACCGGCCCAAGCCGGATCGAGGGAGAGGACGCCACACATGGGAAATGCGACCCTGCAGGAGGCGGGCGCGCCGAAGCGCAAGCTGACGCCGGTGATGTTCGCCGCGGCCGTGGGCTCGGCGCTCGAATGGTACGATTTCTTCATCTACGGTACCGCCGCCGCCCTGGTGTTCGGCGAGCTGTTCTTCCCGAAATTCGACCCCAACACCGGCATGCTGGTGTCGCTGGCGACCTTCGGGGTCGGCTTCCTGGCCCGGCCCTTCGGCGGCCTGCTGTTCGGCCATCTCGGCGACCGCTGGGGGCGCAAGCCGGTGCTGGTCATCACCATCCTGATGGTAGGCGGCAGCACCTTCCTGATCGGCCTGCTGCCGACCTATGACCAGATCGGCCTGTGGGCGCCGCTGCTGTTGGTGCTGATGCGCCTGCTGCAGGGGCTGGGCGCCGGCGCCGAATATGGCGGCGCGGTGCTGCTGGCGGTGGAATACGCGCCGGACGGGCGGCGCGGCTTCTTCGGCAGCTTCGCGCCGATGGGCGTGACCATCGGCAACCTGCTGGCCGCCGGCGTGTTCGGGCTGGTCACCATGCTGCCGCATGAGGACCTGCTGGCCTGGGGCTGGCGCATACCGTTCCTGGTCAGCCTGCTGCTGCTGGCCTTCGGCGTGTTCATCCGCATGCGGATCGAGGAGACGCCGGTCTTCGCCGAGACGCAGGAGCGGCAGCCGCCGATCCGGGCGCCGGCCCTGGCCGCGCTGCGCCGCCACCCGCGCAACTTCGCGGTCGTGGTCGGGGCACGGATGGCCGAGAACGGCCTGGGCTACCTGTTCCCAGTGTTCGGCCTGAGCTACATCATCAACACGCTGCACCTGCCGCGCGACGTCGCGCTGCTGGGCGTGTTCGGCGGCAACTTCGTCGAGATCTTCGGCATCCTGTTCTTCGGCTGGCTGTCGGACAAGGTCGGGCGGCGGCCGGTCTATATCGGCGGGGCGCTGTTTTCGGCGATCTTCGCCGTACCCTTCTTCATGATGCTGAACACCGGCGACACCACCACCATCCTGCTGGCCTTCGTGCTGATCATGGGCATCGGCGGCGGCGCGATGTTCGGGCCGCAGGCGGCCTATTTCGCCGAGCTGTTCGGCCCGCGGCTGCGCTTCAGCGGCTTCGCCTTCGCGCGGGAGCTGGGCTCGATCCTGGCCGGCGGCCCCGCCCCCGCCCTGTCGGCGATGCTGGTGATCTGGCTGGACGGGGCGCCCTGGGGCGTCGCGGGCTATGTGATCGTGCTGTCGCTGATCACCATCGCCGCCGTCTGGTGGGGGCCGGAGACCAGCGAGAGCGACTTGCGGGTCGACTATTCGACCGCGGAGGAGCGGCGGCCGGACCGGGCGCAGGCGGTCCCGGTCTGGTCCTAGGCTCAGCCGGCGGCGATCACCTCGATCTCGACCAGCCAATCCGGCGACAGGGTCTGCGCCACCAGGGCCGTGGTCGGCACGACATGGCCGTCGAGTGCGGCGATGCGGGCGGCCTGGTTGGCCTCGGCATAGGCCGGGTCGCGCAGATAGCTGGTGATCCGGACGATGTTGCGGACGGTCATGCCGGCGCTGGCCAGGATGGTGCGGATGTTCGACCAGATCAGCTCGAGCTGCTGCTCCAGCGTCTTGCCCGGAACGCCCTGCGCGTCCAGGCCCATGGTGCCGGCGACGTAAAGGATCCGGTTCGGCTGCCGCACCTCCAGCGCATGGATGTAGTCGGGCGTCGCCGGATAGATGCCGTCGGTCGGGTTGTGCGGGACGGTCTGCATGATTCCTTCCTCCCTGTGGCTTGACAGCAGGGGAGCCGGCTTCGGACACTCCGCCCGCCTGGAGAATACAGAATGTCGGCGGAGACTGAAGCATGAGTGAGGAGAGCCGGCTGACCGGCGGGCCGGATTACCGGCCGCTGGACGAGGCCTCGATCCGGCCCTATCTCGCCACGCTGCCGACGATCCGCGACCGGCTGGGCGGCGACCCGGCCGGCTGGCACGTCACCGAGGTCGGCGACGGCAATTTGAACCTGGTGTTCATCGTCCGCGGCACCGCCGGCGGCCTCGTGGTCAAGCAGGCCCTGCCCTATGTCCGGCTGGTCGGAGACAGCTGGCCGCTGCCGCTGGACCGCGCCTGGTACGAGTGGCATGCGCTGTCGGAGCAGGCGAGCCACGTACCCCACCTGCTGCCGAAGCTGCACCATTTCGATGCCACCATGGCGCTGATCGTGATGGAGTGGCTGACGCCGCACATCATCCTGCGCAAGGGGCTGATCGCCGGCACCCGCTATCCGCTGCTGGCCGGGCACATGGCCGAGTTCCTGGCCCAGACGCTGTTCAAGACCTCCGACCTGCACGCGCCCGCCGCCGAGAAGAAGGCGAAGATGGCGCCGTTCTGCGGCAACACGGCGCTGTGCAAGATCACCGAGGACCTGGTCTTCACCGATCCCTACCGGATCGCCAAGCTGAACCGCTGGACCACGCCGCAGCTGGACGGCATCGCCGCCGGGTTCCGTGCCGACGCCGCCGCCAAGGTGGCGGTGCAGGAGCTGAAATGGGCCTTCCTGACCCGGGCCGAGGCACTGGTGCATGGCGACCTGCACACCGGGTCGATCATGGTGACCGAGACCGACAGCCGCGCCATCGACCCGGAATTCGCCTTCTACGGCCCGATGGGCTTCGATGTCGGCGCGTTGCTGGCCAATTTCTTCCTGGCCTATTTCGCCCAGGAAGGTCACGCGACGGCGGCCGATAACCGGGCCGACTACCGCAGTTGGCTCCTGGTCCAGGCCGAGGCGATCTGGGCCGGCTTCCAGAAACGTTTCCTGGAGCTGTGGCGGGCCGAAGGCACCGGCGATGCCTTCGACCGCGGCCTGTTCGCCGACGGCGACGGCGCCCTGGCGCTGGACGCCCACCGCAAGGCCACCATGGCCCGGCTGTTCCGCGACACGGTCGGCTTCGCCGGCGCCAAGATGGTCCGGCGCATCCTGGGGCTGGCCCATGTCGCCGACCTCGAGACCATCGCCGACCCGGACCGGCGCGCCGCCTGCGAGACCAAGGCGCTGCGCCTGGCCCGCGCCTTCCTGGTCGAGCGCGACCGCTTCACCGGCCCGGCCGATCTGCGCCACGCGGCCGAGACCGTCTTCCGCGAGGGTTGAGCCATGAAGATCGACGGAACTCCGTACCGCACCATCTGGCCGGCCGAGGATGGCTGGCGCGTGGTCATCATCGACCAGACCAGGCTGCCGCACGGCTTCGAGACGGTGGTGCTGGAGAGCGAGGACCAGGCGGCCCACGCGATCCGCAGCATGCAGGTGCGCGGCGCGCCGTTGATCGGCGCCACCGGCGCCTACGGCCTGGCGCTGGCGCTGCGCGCCGACCCGTCCGACGCCGCCCTGGCCGGCGCCTACGACCGGCTGCTGGCCACCCGCCCGACCGCGGTCAACCTGCGCTGGGCGCTGGACGATGTCCGCGGCCGGGTGGCGGCCCTGAAGCCGGCGGAGCGGGCCGCCGCCGCCTATCGCCGCGCCGCCGAGATCTGCGACGACGACGTCGCCACCTGCCGCGCCATCGGCGAGCACGGCCTGGCCGTGTTCCGCGAGATCTGGGAGCGGAAGGGCCGGCCGGAGCGGCTGAACGTGCTGACCCATTGCAACGCCGGCTGGCTGGCCACGGTCGACTGGGGCACCGCCCTGGCGCCGATCTACCTGGCCCATGACAGCGGGCTGCCGGTGCATGTCTGGGTCGACGAGACCCGGCCGCGCAACCAGGGCGCCAGCATCACCGCCTTCGAACTCGGCCGCCATGGCGTGAAGCACACCGTGATCGCCGACAATGTCGGCGGCCATCTGATGCAGCACGGCATGGTGGACCTGTGCATCGTCGGCACCGACCGCACCACCGCGACCGGCGACGTGTGCAACAAGATCGGCACCTACCTCAAGGCGCTGGCGGCGCATGACAACGGCGTGCCGTTCTATGTCGCCCTGCCCTACACCACGATCGACTGGACCCTGACCGACGGCATCCGCCAGATCGAGATCGAGCAGCGCGACGCGCGCGAGCTGAGCCACATCACCGGCCGCACCGCGGACGGGCGGCTGGAGACGGTCGGCATCCTGCCGGAGGGCAGCGCCGCGGCGAACTGGGCCTTCGACGTGACCCCGGCGCGCTACGTCACCGGTCTGATCACGGAGCGCGGGGTCTGCCCGCCCAGCCGGGAAGGCTTGGCCGGATTGTATCCGGATCGCGCGGCTTGAGAGTGTGGTTCGGACCGGCGCCCGACCTCTCCCGCCAAGCGGTAGAGGCAACGCGATGATCGGATCGGCTTCACTGCAATAACCAACCACAAACCAAGAGCATGGAGAGCTTCATGTCCCGTTTCCTGAGCGCCACGGCGCTGGCGCTCGTTCTGGCGGCCGGCGCCGCTGAGGCCAAGACGCTGGTCTATTGCTCCGAAGGCAGCCCGGAGAACCTCAACCCGCAGATCAACACCACCGGCACCAGCCTGGACGCCTCCGTGCCGGTCTATGACGGGCTGGTGGCGTTCGAGCGCGGCGGCACCAAGGTGGTGCCGGCCCTGGCCGAATCCTGGGACGTCTCGGACGACGGCACCGTCTACACCTTCCATCTGCGCAAGGGCGTGAAGTGGCATTCGAACGAGACGTTCACACCGACCCGCGACTTCAACGCCGACGACGTGCTGTTCTCGTTCAACCGGATGTGGAAGGACGACAGCCCGTATCACAAGGTCTCCGGCGGCTCCTATGACTACTTCGGCGACATGGGCATGCCGACGCTGCTGAAGGCGATCGACAAGGTCGACGATTACACCGTCCGCTTCACCCTGACCAAGCCGGAAGCCCCCTTCATCGCCGACATGGCGATGAATTTCGCCCAGATCCTGTCGGCGGAATATGCCGATGCGATGATGAAGGCCGGCACGCCGGAGGATGTCGACCAGATCCCGATCGGCACCGGGCCGTTCCGCTTCGTCCAGTACCTGCCGGACGCGATCATCCGCTACAAGGCCTTCGACCAGGCCTGGAGCGGCCGCGAGAAGATCGACACGCTGGTCTTCGCCATCACCCCCGACGCCTCGGTCCGCTACGCCAAGCTGAAGGCCAATGAGTGCCAGGTGATCCCGTCGCCGAACCCGGCCGACCTGGCGGCGATGCAGCAGGACACGGCGATCACGGTGATCGGCCAGCCCGGGCTGAACACCGGCTATCTCGCCTTCAACGTGCTCAAGAAGCCGTTCGACGATGTCCGCGTGCGCCGCGCCATCAACATGGCGGTGAACAAGCAGGCGATCCTCGACGCCGTCTATCGCGGCACCGGCCAGGCGGCGAAGAACCCGATCCCGCCGACCATCTGGTCGTACAACGACAGCGTCCAGGATTACCCCTACGACCCCGAGGCGGCGAAGAAGCTGCTGGCCGAGGCCGGCTTGGCCAACGGCTTCGACACCGATCTCTGGGCCATGCCGGTGCAGCGCCCCTACAACCCGAACGCCCAGCGCATTGCCGAGCTGATGCAGGAGGATCTGCTCAAGGTCGGCATCAACGCCAAGATCGTCAGCTATGAATGGGGCGAGTACCGCAAGCGGGCCCAGGCCGGCGAGCACCAGATGGCGCAGCTGGGCTGGGGCGGCGACAATGGCGACCCGGACAATTTCTTCGCCAACCTGCTGGGCTGCGATGCCGCGCGGGAGGGCGGCGGGAATATCGCGAAGTGGTGCAATCAGGATTTCGAGAAGCTCATCCAGAAGGCCAAGGTCACCGCCGACCAGGCCGAGCGCACCAAGTTGTACGAGCAGGCCCAGGTGATCTTCCACGACCAGGTGCCATGGCTGCCGATCGCCCACTCCGTCGAGTACCAGGCAATCCGCAAGGAGGTGCTGAACTACGTCATCACCCCGGTGCGGATCCACGACTTCCGCGGCGTCGATATCCAGGAGTAGGCGCGAGTCGCATCAAATGCGACGGACTTTATGCCTGACCGTCTCGGACGGAACGGTTGCGGCCGGCGGGTTCCCGGGCGCCGATTGACAGTGCACCCCCAGGTTGCGGTAATCCCCGCAACCTGGGCGCCGCGATCGGCGCCCGACCGCTTTAGGGAGAACCCCCATGTCCCGCTTCCTGTCCGCCACGGCGATGGCACTGGCCCTCGCCGCGGGGATGGCGGCGTCGGCCGAGGCCAAGACGCTGGTCTATTGCTCCGAGGGCAGCCCGGAGAATTTCAACCCGCAGATCAACACCACCGGCACCAGCTTCGACGCGGCGCTGCCGGTCTATGACGGCCTGGTCGCCTTCGAGAAGGGCACCACCAAGGTGGTGCCGGCCCTGGCCGAATCCTGGGACGTGTCCGACGACGGCACGGTCTACACCTTCCACCTGCGCAAGGGCGTCAAGTTCCACTCCAACGAAAACTTCACGCCGACGCGCGACTTCGACGCCGACGACGTGCTGTTCTCGTTCAACCGGATGTGGAAGGAGGACAGCCCGTACCACAAGGTGTCCGGCGGGTCGTATGACTACTTCGGCGACATGGGCATGCCCACGCTGCTGAAGGCGATCGACAAGGTCGACGACACTACGGTGAAGTTCACCCTGACCAAGCCGGAGGCGCCGTTCATCGCCAACATGGCGATGAACTTCGCGTCGATCCTGTCGGCGGAATACGCCGATGCGATGATGAAGGCCGGCACGCCGGAGCAGGTCGACCAGGTGCCGATCGGCACCGGGCCGTTCCAGTTCGTGCAGTACCAGCCGGATGCGCTGATCCGCTACAAGGCCTTCGATCAGGCCTGGAGCGGCCGCGAGAAGATCGACAACCTGGTCTTCGCCATCACCCCGGATGCGGCGGTGCGCTACGCCAAGCTGCAGGCCGGCGAATGCCACGTCATGCCCTATCCGAACCCGGCCGACCTGCCGGCGATGGAGAAGGACCCGGCCCTGACGGTGCTGAGCCAGCCGGGGCTGAACACCGGCTACCTGGCCTTCAACGTCACCAAGAAGCCGTTCGACGACGTCCGCGTGCGCCAGGCCGTCAACATGGCGGTGAACAAGCAGGCGATCCTGGAGGCGGTGTACCAGGGCACTGGCCAGGCGGCGAAGAACCCGATCCCGCCGACCATCTGGTCCTACAACGACAGCATCCAGGACTACAAATACGACCCCGAGGCGGCGAAGAAGCTGCTGGCCGAGGCCGGCTATGCCGACGGGTTCGAGAGCGACCTGTGGGCCATGCCGGTGCAGCGCCCCTACAACCCGAACGCCCAGCGCATCGCCGAGCTGATGCAGGAAGACCTGGCCAAGGTCGGGATCAAGACGAAGATCGTGTCGTTCGAGTGGGGCGAATACCGCAAGCGCACCCAGGCCGGCGAGCACCAGATGGCGCAGCTGGGCTGGTCGGGCGACAACGGTGACCCGGACAACTTCTTCGCCAACCTGCTGGGCTGCGACGCGGCGCGGGAAGGCGGAAGCAATATTTCGAAGTGGTGCGACAAGGGCTTCGAGGAGCTGATCCAGAAGGCCAAGGCCACCGCCGACCAGGCCGAGCGCGCCAAGCTGTATGAGCAGGCGCAGGTGATCTTCCACGACCAGGCCCCGTGGCTGCCGATCGCCCATTCGGTGGTCTATGAGCCGATCCGCAAGGAGGTCACCGGCTACAAGATCATCCCGGTCGGGCTGCACGATTTCCGCGGCGTCGACATCGCGGAGTAACGGCAGCGTCGAGCAACAAACGGGCGGGGAAGCGGCGGTCCGCTTTCCCGTCCGTTTCGTTTTGGCCCGTCCAAGTTACGATCCGCCGGACGGCGGGATCGCGCGAGCCTATATTGGGAACCGATTCAATTTGCCCGACATAACCGGCCAGTTGACATCACCCCCTGCCCCTGCGGTAATCCCCTGCAACCCACGGTTTGGGCAATACAGCTATGCGGCAAGCCCGGACCGAAGGACCACCATAAGGGAGAGTTTCATGTCCCGCTTCCTGTCCGCCACGGCGATGGCGCTTGTCCTCGTCGCGGGGGCGGCGGTGTCCGCCGAAGCCAAGACATTGGTCTATTGCTCCGAGGGCAGCCCGGAGAATTTCAATCCGCAGATTAACACCACCGGCACCAGCTTCGATGCGTCCGGCCCGATCTACGACCATCTGGTCGAGTTCACCAAGGGCAGCACCAAGACCGAGCCGGGGTTGGCCGAATCCTGGGACATCTCGGACGACGGCACGGTCTACACCTTCCACCTCCGCAAGGGGGTGAAGTGGCATTCGAACGACAAGTTCACGCCGACCCGCGACTTCAACGCCGACGACGTGCTGTTCACCTTCAACCGGATGTGGAAGGCGGACAGCCCCTACCACAAGGTGTCGGGCGGGTCGTATGACTACTTCAACGACATGAGCTTCCCCGACCTGCTGAAGTCGATCGACAAGGTCGACGACAACACGGTGAAGTTCACCCTGACGAAGCCGGAGGCGCCGTTCCTGGCCGACCTGGCGATGGAGTTCGCCTCGATCCTGTCGGCCGAATACGCCGACGCGATGCTGAAGGCCGGCACGCCGGAGCAGGTCGACCAGGTGCCGATCGGCACCGGCTCGTTCCAGTTCGTGCAGTACCAGCCGGACGCGCTGATCCGCTACAAGGCGTTCGAGGGGGCCTGGAGCGGCAAGGAGAAGATCGACAACCTGGTCTTCGCCATCACCCCCGACGCGGCGGTGCGCTATGCCAAGCTGAAGGCCGGCGAGTGCCACGTCATGCCGTATCCGAACCCGGCCGACGTGCCGGCGATGCAGAAGGACCCGGCGCTGACCGTGCTGACCCAGCCCGGGCTGAACACCGGCTACCTGGCCTTCAACGTCACCAAGAAGCCGTTCGACGACGTGCGGGTGCGGCAGGCCGTCAACATGGCGGTGAACAAGAAGGCGATCCTGGACGCCGTGTACCAGGGCGCCGGCCAGGCGGCGAAGAACCCGATCCCGCCGACCATCTGGTCCTACAACGACAGCGTCCCGGAGTATAAGTACGACCCGGAGGCGGCGAAGAAGCTGCTGGCCGAGGCCGGCTATCCGAACGGCTTCGAGACCGACCTGTGGGCGATGCCGGTGCAGCGGCCGTACAACCCGAACGCCCAGCGCATCGCCGAGCTGATGCAGGCCGATCTCGAGAAGCTGGGGATCAAGAGCAAGATCGTCTCGTATGAATGGGGCGAGTACCGCAAGCGCGCCCAGGCCGGCGAGCACCAGATGGCGCAGCTGGGCTGGACCGGCGACAACGGCGACCCGGACAACTTCCTGAACAACCTGCTGGGCTGTGACGCCGCACGCGAAGGCGGCAGCAATATCGCCAAGTGGTGCAACCAGGATTTCGAGGCGCTCATCAAGAAGGCCAAGTCGATCTCGGACCAGGCCGAGCGCACCAAGCTGTACGAGCAGGCGCAGGTGATCTTCCACGACCAGGCGCCGTGGCTGCCGATCGCGCATTCGGTGGTGTTCGAGCCGACCCGCAAGGAGGTCACCGGCTACGTGATCAGCCCGTTCGGCCGGCATGACTTCAGCGGTGTCGACATCACCGAATAACAAGAGGTAAGGGGGAGCCGGGGGGGGGGGGGGGGGGGGGGGGGGGGGGGGGGGGGG
>NZ_JASATH010000192.1:0-15770 GCF_038440215.1 Inquilinus sp. OTU3971
TGTGGGCCGCAGCAGGTCCAGACTGCGGATCGACAGGGCCTGCGCCTCCTCGACCCAGGCGATGTCATAGCCCTCCAGCGACTTGATCGACTCCGCCGTGTGGTTCTGCATGCCCTGGAAGATGATGCGGCCGCCGCCGGGCGTCAGGATGCGGTCGGCCTGCACCCGGAAGTGGCGGCCCAGGCCCAGCGCCTGGATCTTGTCCTCGATCAGCCGCTTGACCGACTGTATAGCTGGGCGCGCGCTTTTGGATGACGGGGCACCCGTTTTGGCAGGACAAGCCTTTACTTGATTACTTGCTTTCCCACAGCGACGCGCGCTTTGGATGGCGGGAATGATCAGGCGCCCGGATCTGGACGAGGAGTCAGCCGCTGGCGATGGTCCGCAACGAGTGAGCAGCGGAACTCAGGGCATTGAGCCAGACGCATCTGGTCCGAGCCGTATCCGGCCGTCGACATACCTTCTCCAAACCGGACGCGGACCACGCTGGCTGGAAACGGCGCTCCATGCCGGACTAGCGCCAGACGGCTCCGGGAACCCGTCACCTTGTCGTCTCCCCGAAGCGGACCTGACCGCATGCGGCTCTTTGCGGCCGCTCCAGGGGAGTCGTTGACTGTCTGCCGGTGTCCTTGCTGATGATTGGAGACCGTATAGGCTCCGACAATTCGGACTAAGCGCGACGCGCAAGCAGGCCGAAGCGACCGTTTCCCTCTAGGCCGGTGAACGTTTCGATTCGCGCGAGAGACTGCACCGCAGCAGGCGGATCGGAATTCTCGATCACGACAAATTGCACCTCGTCCTTGAGACCAGCGAGATGGCGATAAAAGTGCTCCGCCAAGCTAGTGGCCTTCAGCGCCGCTTCGTCCTCGGACAGTTCCCCGTGCTTTGACTTAAGGGGCTCGCGATAGGTCAGCAGCGGGGTATCCAGGACGAGAAAACCAGGATGTGGTAGTTCGTTGTCAATGCAGTAGACGATGATCGCCACATTGAAGGCGGCGTGCAGGATCGCTCGGACACCCTTGCCATTGGCAGCCCGGCGCTTCCCACCGATCGTAATGTCGTTCGTGGCGAGGTCGAACTGGACTTTGTCGGCATCAGGGAAATGCCACGCGGCAAGGACGGTCTTAACCGTCTCGCCGAACCTAAAGGCCGTCGTTGAATCCGGCCCTATAACCAGCGCATCACCTTCCCGCTTCGTCGGCCCGGACTCGAGTTCGGCGCGGCGTGCAACCAGTTTGGCGCGACGTTGGTAGAGGTCAGCCACCTTCTGCGCTTCAACACGGGCCGACGCATAGGCCTCATAGCTCTGCCTGGCAGAGATCTCACGGGGACGAGCGTCGTTAATCTGCTTGTCTAGCTTCTCGATTTCCTCGGCGAGCTGGCCGATAGTCCGCCCGAGCCCGCGTCCCTCGGCCTGGAGCGACGCTATCGTCTGGGCGAGCTCCCGCTGCTCGATTTCGATCTTGCGAGCCTCGGCAACGGCAGCTTTGTGCGCCATCTCGATGGCGTCGGCAGCGTGATTGTGCCGCTGTGCCTCCGGTGGGGCACCGCAAACCGGGCAGTCCATGCCGGCAATTGCGACCAAGACAAAGCCACCTTCCTCGATTGACTGAAGGCGCTGCAGATCGGAGGTGTAAACGGCCTGGAGCTTCGCAAAACGCTCGAGCGTCACCCCCAGCTCATCAGCTCGCTCCTGCAACTCCCGACCACGATCCATGGCGCTGCGACGCTGACCGACTAGTCGATCCAGTTCGGATTGCGCTTCACGCAGCTGATCCAACAGCCCTTCGGCGCTCTTATCGAGGCGTTCCAGCTGGTCTTCGATCTCCTCCTCGTCAGCAGCGTCTTCGCCCAATTCTATGTCGAGCTGAGCGATCAACTCGTCGACGAGCTCGATCTTGGCGGCCTTGGCGACCTTCCTATCAGACGGCTTCGGCACCGTCACAGTGGCGGCATCGTCAATGCCGGTAAGCAGCAGCTTGAAAAGGTTCTGTTCGAAGGTGCGCTCAGCAGGCACACCCGAGGCGAGCACCGGGCTCTTCTCAGCAATAATGTCTTCTTCAGAAACGACTGCGTATGGCGAAAGCAGACGAATGGAAAGAGTATCCTTCTCACCGTTTCCGTCGCGAACGATCTGCTTGCCAGCCAGCCCCATAGCCTCGAGCAGCAGGTAGGAGACGGTATCGGTTCGCTTCGACTCGTGTTGCCCGCGAAGTGGGATGCCGTCATCCGGTCCTGCAGAGCTGATCAACCCTTCATGGAGCTTAAAATGTCCGCCACGGGTGGATCGATACAGCGTGATGTTGCGTCCACCGGGCAGGGTCAAGCCCAACCATGCAGCTTCGTAGGCTGCGATCTCTTCCGTTTCCGGCAACGACTTGATCGCGCCGAGCATGAAAAGGATTGCCTTTGAAGAGAAGGACTTACCGGTGTTCGAGGCGCCAAAGATAATGTTGAGCCCGTCTTCGAACCTGAGTTCGGCGGGATCCACAGAAGGGCCGGTAAAGGTGAGGTGGCGCAGCCGGACGCCAGTCATTACCTCGACAGTCCTGTCGGGATCTGACCCGATCGAAACTCGGCCGTCCAGCGTCCGATTTTTTCTTCCACGAGCTCCCGCATCTGCGCCGTAGACAGGCCGGAGAAGCGATCCGCCATCCACTTTGCCCGCGCTTTGAGCGCGAGCGAGTAGGGTGTCTGAAGCAGGTCAAGATAGCTCGGCGCTTCCTGGCTGGCGCAGAACAGGACACCAATTTCGGTGTCGAACACGTCGACCAGGTGAACCTGCTGCATCATGCGCAGGCTCCGCTCAACAAGCTGGCGACGAACGAGAAGTTCGCCAGCGCGGTTTGGAAGATCCGGATGCAGGCTCTCGGGCACGTCCTCGCCGTCGAGATCACCCGTGTGGACCACGAGGTGATCGAGCCAGGTCATCGCCATCAGATCGCACTGACGCGGGTAGAAGGCTTCGAGCACGACCAAGGCGCGGATGCCGGTCTCCAGGGTACTGTTGAAGGGGTGCCGGCTCGGGGAGCTCTCCTCTAGCGATGCCACGGCAGGCGTCCCTCATTGGCGAATTGATGACACGTCCCCTGTTTGACTTGG
This sequence comes from Inquilinus sp. OTU3971, assembly GCF_038440215.1. Taxonomy (NCBI): domain Bacteria; kingdom Pseudomonadati; phylum Pseudomonadota; class Alphaproteobacteria; order Rhodospirillales; family Rhodospirillaceae; genus Inquilinus; species Inquilinus sp. OTU3971. Next base: position 3,103 of record NZ_JASATH010000192.1, read on the forward strand.
GGACCGGCGTGCTTCCCCAGGACACCCGATGCCTGCAGGATGGCCGCCTGCTTCATCACCTGAGAGAGCCTTGCTAGACCATCAGCATGCGACTCACCATGGGTCTCGACGACGCCATGATAGATTTCATCCTTGAAATTGATCAGGTACTCCTCGGGCGTCGAGTCGCGGTAAAATCGATCGAAGGCCACCGCGTCGAAGAAGCGGGTCCGCTGGTCGCGTAAATGTGCCCCGTACTCGGCACTTGCCAAGGCGGCGGCTGCATCCGGAAATGTCCCGGGACCCTTATCCTCATAGAGCCTGAGCAGTTGGCCGACGTATGATGATTCTTCGGTCTGAATCTGGTCAGGGACGACGCCTCTCGGCGAACGGCCCGGATCGTCACCAAACCACTTCACCAAGGCCGGCTTGCACGCCGGGTCATTGACGAGACGGGCTGCGTCCAGCCAATGGATTTGCGTAAACTCGAAGGCCATAATCATCGCTTCGATCTCGGCCGTGATCAAGATCTCCCGACCCTCCACGAGGCGGCCGGCGATATCGGTGTCCCAGCGGTCGAGGAATGCCCTGCGAAAGCGCTCTGGGTGGGCAGTGAGCGCCTGTACGGCCCTACTCACCCCACGGGGAGCAACAAACGAATAGGAGCGCGGAAGCGAGAACTCCCCTGCAGCCGCGTGCATAAAAATCTTGCCCAGCTCCACAAACGCCGCAAGCTCCGACAGCGCTCTGCCTAGCTGCTTGCATTGGAAGTTGTCCCACGGTCCCTCCATGCGCCGCTCGGTGACATACCCGGTGACATCGCGGCCCATGTCGCCTGTACCGCGCCAAAGCTCGTGACCATGGTAATCCTTGACCCGCTGGGCCAACCAGTCGTTGACGAAGTCCTCCAGGCCATCCGCAGGCAGAGCTCGGACCTGGGCAGCGTAGTTGGGGCGCAATCGGAACTCCAAACGACGAGTGTCAACCAACACCATGCCAGCATCGGTTGGACTTTTCTATCAACGGGCCCGCCGATGGGATGTCGCCTTGTGGCGTGGGCCGGACCGACCTGCAGCACCGCCCCAAGTTCTGCCCCGTTACCCTTCCCGGCCGGCCTAGCGCGGCCCGGGTGTGCAATTTCCGGCCATCGTGATCGGCTCTCCGAGCCGCGCATGACAGCTGCCAGCCGACTCGGACTCACCGTGCTGGGCAATCGTTGTTCTCGTATCGTTCGAAATCAAATATCCTATGCTCCGATGGATTGGCTCCCTACGGCTAATGGAGGCGGGTGATGCCGCTTAACGCGGCAAAATTTGGTCGCAAGATTGCCGCGTTGCGGGCCGACTTCGGTCAGGATCTCGACGTGGTCGCAGGCTCGTCCGGAATCGCAGCCGAGCGCCTCGGCGCGTTGGAGCTGGGTAAGGGCGAACCGACCGGCGACGAGGTGCTTATTCTCGCGGACTATTTCCGCAAGGATTTTCGATTCCTGCTCACTGACGATGCTCGTGATCCAGACGAGGGCATCGATATTCTCTTTCGCGAGCGTGGTGACGAGCTGTCGTCTTCCGATCGGGTCGCTATCGCCGAATTTGCACTCTTATGCCGAAACGAAGCGTTCCTGGAACGCGAGCTTGGAGTGAAGCGACCTGATCGCACCTTCGCCTTCCGTCCGCACGGCAAATTCTTTAAGCGTCATGGTGCGGAGTGCGCGGCAGCGCTCCGGGTTCACCTCAAGTTCTCCGACAAGCAGGCCCCGCGAGATCTGTTTGCGACCATCCGCGATTTGGGTATCAGAGTGTTCAGGCGGCGCCTCGAGAACTCGAACGTCTCGGGCCTTTACATCAACCATCCAGATGCCGGACCGTGCATCCTCGTTAACCTCGCCGAAGGGATGGCACGCCAGCGCTTCAGCGCGGCACACGAGTTGGGCCACGCGTTGCTCGACGAAAAACCCACCACTCTCTCAATGGTCGGGGAGTGGAATAGCGAGACCCTGGTGGAGGTCCGCGCGAATGCCTTCGCGTCGGACTTGCTGATGCCTCCGGCCCTGCTCGAGAGCGTGCCTCGGGACCAGTGGGTCGACGCTGCCCAAGTGTCGTCCTGGGCGGAACGCCTGCGCGTAAGTGTGCCCGCGTTGCTTGCCGCCCTTCATGCCGCCAAGTTCATCGATGCCGAGCAACGGGCTACGCTGCGTCAGACCACCTTGAGGCCACGGGATCCGCCAGACCCTGAGCTCGAGGGCAATTACACCGAAGCGCAAAGGGTCCGTAAGGCGGTGCTTTTGGACCGGGGCCTAAGCAAGCGGTATGTTGACCTCTGTTTCGACGCGCATAATGCAAGTGTCATCTCGCTGGGATTGCTCGCTGAGATGTTGCTGACCACTTCGGGCGGAACCTCCGAGGTCGCGGCACTGTTTGGGAGATCGCTGGCAAGTGACTGAAACGACGGGCATCACGGTCGACGTGCGTACCTTCGCGGCCGTCAACGCCATCGACACCTGCTCCATCTGGAACCTTTTATCCTCCAACCGCCTGTTCCGGGCGGCTCTTCGGAGGCAGTGCTTTTTCGTCGTCGCGCCGTACGTCCGATACGAGGCGCTAGACAAGCTGTGGACGCGACCGACGACGTCGGGGCTTGAGATGCAGGTGGAACTCCGACAGCTCCTCTCGGAACGGCGAGGGTTCACCGAGGAGACCGTATCCTTGGAAGACCTCCAGGCCGTGGCGTCGGCGCCTGAGGCGCGTCGGTTGGGGCGGGGTGAGATCGCGGCGCTCGCATTGGCCCGCAAGTTGCGCTCCGCCGTACTCACGGAGGATCAGCGTGCGCGCCGCGCGGCGCCGAAAGTGGGAGTCGACGTGGCTCAAACAACGCCACACCTGCTGGGGTGGCTGCTTTACGAAGGCGAACTGACTGACGGGGACGTGCCGGTCGTTATCGCGGAGCACGAGGCTCGCATCGAGGCGAACCGCGGGCGACTGACGCGTTTCCTGCAGATGATTTATTATGAGGCCTGCCGCTGCCGGTTGCTTCGCGAAGGCCTCGCCTCGTAGCTAGCCGACGTTTGCCGGATATGACCTTCATCTCAGCTCAGACGGTCATCCGGAGGTAGCCACCACGGATTGGTCCCGCGTGATCGGACCGTTCCTCTGTCCAAAGTGCGGATGCCTGCACCGCCGTGATGCAGTCAGTCCACGACAACGTCTCATGGGCGACCTAGAATTGGCTGGTGACAACCGCTCCAGGCATACATGGCTCCGAGAGAGAACCGTTTGGCGGCGATTTTACAAAGGCTGCCAGGATTATTAGATCGGAAAGCATGGCTTGCGACTGCTTTGGGCGCGCAGGGGGTGCTCCATCGCGGTGATGTTGCAGATGTTGTCAATGCCGCCCATGAGGCATTGAAGGTTGGTGCGCGTCAGGATGCCACGAGCTGGATCGCACTCGGACTTCGTTGGCATCCAGATCGCACGCTCGACGAGATACGCCGTCGAGGGACATTTCGCTGTTCAAAGTACAAATTTCAAACGAAAGAGCTGCGTCCCGTCGCCGATGCCCTGATATCCCACGCCATCGACCTATCGCTCACCCTTGATGCGGTTGCGTATCTCAGATCTGTTTCAATCCTGCTGAGGCTGGGCGCCGCCGTCCGACGCCTCGATACCTCGCTCCGAGGGTTTGTCGTCCGTAGGAGCGACCTTGTCCTTAAGACAGTGGTCGTACTTCTCGATTCACTTTTCATGCGGCGTCACGAAGCTGATCATTCGCTCTCGTCCGAGGACTGGCAATATCACTCCATAGAGGCTCTTGCCGAAGGAGGGTCGCTGATAATCCATCGCTTCGACGAGGAGGTCGGCATAGAGGACCATCATTTCGTCTTGATCGACGAAGCTGGGCTCGAGGCTGGCCTTTATCACAAACTCTTGGCGAAGGCCTGTAAAATCCGCAAATATATGGATGCTGAGGTGCTCACGGACGCGTTCGACTACCGTGTCACTCTGCGGGGAACCACGGTTCGGGTCGAGCCGCCGTTTCCCGAGTTTGAGTTGAGTATAAGGCTAGGCTACATCCAAAACACGCTGGCTGGTTGGAACCGCGGGATGCTTCGCGCCGAGGCTATGAACCATGGCCACCCATCCCTCGATCAGATCACCAGTCAATTCTATGAGGAATTCAGCGACAAGGTAGTGATGATTGCCGAAATTCCGATCCGAAGATATATTTTTAGATTCCCAGACGTCGCGATATTTCGATCGCTTTTCAATCACGATGGTCTTTTAGTGGAAGAAATAATATATATTAAAGAAATACTAGACAATGAACTCGTAACGCAAAACGAATTAGGTAAATTTAAACTGAATGGGCTATTATCAATTTTCGATTTGATCAAGATCTATCGAATTTTTGGATTTGTCTCTCGAATCCTCTCTAAGCATTTCTTAAGCATCATCGACAAGGACTCGGCGCTTGTCTACCGGTCGCTCGTGCCGGTCTACCGTTCCGCCGAGCTCCGACGCGTCCTGGAATGGTGCTTGCCGAACGAAGCCATAGATGTCGCCCTCGACATGCTTTCCTGGACGTCCGGATCAAGTGAGATGATGGATCTCCAATACCGGCCTTTCTTGAAAGCGGGACAGCACTTTTTGGTACCGCTGTTTATCACTGGGACCGCAAATTGGTATCGGAATTTGGCTCATACGCAGCGGCAGCGACTGGTTAAAGAAGCAGACGAAGAGGCAGCATCGCGGGCACTTGAAGTTAGGTTCTCTGGAGTCAGTAAACATGTAAAAATGGGATTCGAGGCGACATTCAGAGGCAAGACTTTTGAAATAGATTTACTTGCTCGTTTCGGTGGCTACCTGTTTGTTTTCGAATGCAAACATTCGCTCACGCCATGCAGTCCTCATGAGCTGCGCACGTCATACGACCACGTCAAGAAGGCAGGATCACAGCTCAGTAGGATAAAGGGCCTCCTTACCCAGCCGGAAGTTGAGGCTGAGGTGTATTGCCGATTGGGATGGGACCTACCTCCGGCAACAGAGATCATCACCTGTATCGTTTCCTGCAACGGTATGTTTCCTGGGCTCGACGTGGAGGGGCATCCCGTTCGCCGGCTGCCCGAACTTCAAAATATGATTGAGACTGGGATTGTCCGTGTGGGATTCATCGGCGTGTCCCGACCGGATGAGAGAGATATCGCCGATGCAGGCGGCATAGTCGAGCGCAGCCTCTGGGATGGCCCCGAGCTAACACCCGATTTTTTGAGGAAATACATCCGAGATGGATTTCTCAAAGACGCAGTATATCGAGCAATGTTTCCCGTCGAGGAACGATTCATTCTAGATAATAAGCAATTGGTCTTCCCGAGCTTCGCTCTCGATATGATGGCGGTAAGAGATAATATCGAAGCACTTTTCCAACCAGACGAAACTCCAGCTGATAGCGAGATTGGGCCGAATGTCCGCTGATAAGGAGCCCCGGCGCCTCCGAATGTCAGCAACGAAGTGAGCGGCCTCCACGATGGGGGTCGATTTCGGTGGTTGCCGCAGCGACTGGCGATTTCCAATGTGGAGGAGGCGGACACGCCTCCGGAGGTCAGCAATGGGGGACGGAGCAGCCTCCAAAGGCAACGCAAGGAGCGGTCCACCAAAAGCTGCGTGCGGTCACGTCCGCCTTGCGGGGAGCCGGACGGAGACAAGCGGCGAACTATCGTCCTCGCCGCCTATCCACCGCTGTAATGGCGTTGCTGGCGTCCGCCTTGATCCGGAGTAAACCTCCAGTGCCAGGACCAAGCCCTTTCCTAATGTCCCCGCCCGTCTTCGACGGATCTGGTCCGCTTCGCGCTGCCTTTCCCGTCGATCTCCGCCACAACCCGGGACAGGAACGCCTCCGCGGTTTCGCTGTCGTCGGCTCCATTGGCCGGCCAGATCGTGCGAGTGAAGGGACGGTCGGGTGCTCCCTCAACCGGGCTCGGCCGTGTCTCGCGCCAGTTGATCTCCACATGGGACAGCCGTTCCATCAGCAGCGCTCGCCCGGGGAACCGTCGCTTCAACAAACGCAGCGGGCGAAGGCGCCTTTCGACAAGGGCTAAGGCCTCCTGCTGGAACGTGATGAAGAGCGCATCCGCGACCGTGGCGTGCAACTCGCCGTTGACGGCTTCGATGCGGCGCTCCGCGGCGTCGTGCTCGATCTGTGCGCGCCGGCGTTCTTCCTCCAGCAGGGCGATATCCTGCCGCGTGTCGTCAATCAGCGCTTGCTGGACCGCGTTATGATCCCGGCGGCGCTGAACCTCGGCAGGGTCAGGGCCGACAGCCATGCCGCTGAGCAGCAATGCCAGCCGGCCGGCCGGCCGCGGATCGTGCAGCGGGAGCTTGCCGCCTTCCGCCGCCGCAACCGTCGCCGCGAGTTCCTCCAGGCGCCGGTCGACCAGGCCGATTTGGTTCGCCGCCTCGACACGCTGTGCCTCGATGGCGCGCCGCCGTTCCAGGATGGCGCAAATCTCGTCTCGCGCGCTGGAATCCGTGATCAGATCGTCCCTCGGCTGTGCGTTTTCGACCATGTCTTCTCCCCATGAAAGCCGGGCGATGCCGGCAAGTGCGATTTCGTAGGAGGGCCACGGAGCGGCCTCGGCATGCCTACGGCACCCATTCCCGCGCCCGGCCGGTGTTCAGCCGTCCTGTCCCCGTTAGCCCCGCGTTAGCGACAACGCCGGACCGGAAGCCTCGCCATCACCGGGCCGCCAACGCCTCAATCCGCCCTGATTGCGGACACGACGGACCCATTGCTCCGACGTCTGCAGGTCCCTCGCGCATTCGGCGGTGCCGCCCGGATGCGCGAGGATGTTGCGCATCTTCGAGCCGACCCCACCGCGAAGCGGCACGTATTGGCGAGTACCGCCCCAGCGCTCACAAATGACGCGCGCGGCCGCTATCCCGACCATGCGCACAAGCGCGTTGGACTCTGACAGACGCTCAAGGGAGGGGATGTCGATGGTGCGGCCGCCCCTTGCGTCCGACAACGACACTGCCTGCTCAACGTGGCCGGCGCGCGCAAGCTCATACAGGATGCCAGGAAACCATTCGGGCGTGATCGACGACTCACCCATTGACGGTCGAGCCCCAGCGGGTAAACGGCTGCATCCCGATTGTCGAGCGGACGCGCCGGACCCATTCTTCAGTCGCGCCGGTCTGCCGAGCTATCTCGCGCGGGCGCAGACCGTTGTCCAGGTGCTGAACGATGGTAGCCTTTAAGCCGGGTCGCTCGGCGCAACGCGCGAAGTACACGTGGCTCGGCCCGAACGCCTCAGCGAGGACACGCGCGGCGTCCATTCCGACAAGCCTGACCAACGGCGATGTCGGGCGTAGATTGTTGGCGCCCGGCACGTAGCGTTTCAAGCCACCCCACTCCCGCGACAGCCGCTCCGCCTCGGTCGCAAAACCTGCGTCGACCAATGACGTGTAAACTGCGCCTAGGTATCCCCGGAAACCCGTGTCGCCGTATCGATTCATGAAGCGTTGCACCCTCGCTCAACATCTGCCCCAATGATTTGGGGGAAAGCGGGGTATGTGTATTGACCCAACGGGTTGGGATAGATGCCGAAAGCGTTTCGGGGTTGCTGCCCGAGCTGCTTCTATATTTAATGTGACTTGCGTCACCAGCGCCAGTCGACGCACTTAGGGCCTCGACGCCCCTTGAGCGCCCGATCTGTCCTCCGGATCGGGCGCTCTTCTCATTGAGCCGGTCTGGCACTATACCGCTGAGAGCTGCCACGACTGAGCCGCACCGCCCGGCATCGTTAAGGCGTGGGGCCTATCAGGGGGCAGGTGCCTGATTTGCAGTCACGACGGGCCGCGGACACCTCCAGCAGAGCCGTCGGCCGTTTGCTTCGCCTCCCATTGCTGATGTTCGAAGCTGTTCCGAACTCCTCCGGAGCGGACATCCCCGGCGACGAATTCGAGCCCGACAGCGACTCTTTGGGCCGGGAGGCCGGATTGTCCCCGTGGCGGCTCAAACCGGGCCTTTGCCAACAGACGAGTCTGTCCGAAAGTCCGCCGCATCGGCGAAGCCGTAGACCAATCCAGAACAACCAGCCAAGCTCTGATGATACAGGTTGGACAAATGCGAAGTAGTTGGGGCAAGCTCGTAGGGGATGTCGCGACTCGACGACATTGCGCGGCCGCTACACGATATCCTCTCAGACGATCACCGTCGATGAGTGCCGAAGATTGACCGCGCCCGCTCTACGATCTGCAACAGCCGGAGCCAAGGCTGCGCTGGATGGGTACGAGTACCAGCTCGGCGTCTCGGTATTCGCCGCTCTGCGGTTGATGCTAATCACCAAGTCGGCGACCCGGATCACGCTCGAACCCGCCAATGAAGAAGATCTGGAGTCGGATCTCGAACCTGCGACGCCCGGCCGTATCCAACCTAGCGCGAATATGGCAGACGGCTATAAGCTCGTCGTGCAGGTGAAGCTCCGCAACAGCGGTCCCTGGACAATCACCGACTTCGACGCGTTGCTCAGGTGCGGCACGACTCGTCGACCGGCCAAGCACCACCTCGACGACCCAGGCACGCGCTATCTGCTGATCACCAACGCCGATGCCACCGGTAAGGCCCGCGACCTGCTGGTACATGGCTTGGAGGAATGGCCGGAAGACCGACCTTTCCCGGCGAGCCTCTCGGGGACATTGGCCCATAAACCTGAAGGTCGGGTCGCCATTTGGGGCGTTCTCACCGAGCGTCTCTTGGACTTGGAGATCAACGACATCCTCGGTTCTCTTATGCGGGTGCCACATAGCAGGCAGGCCGAGTGTCGCGCGCGGCTGCGGGACGAGGCTCGGCGGCGAATGGGCGGCACGAGCCGGGGCGTTTGGACGCGCGAGGAATTGCTGAGCGTCATCCGCGGCTGCGGCGGTTATTTGGCGAGCGCTCCCCAACTCGAGGCGTTCGTGCCACCGGCAAACTACCAAGCCCTAAGCGATCTGCTCGAACGGCGGAATGCCCTCGTCATCACCGGACCTTCGGGAACGGGCAAGACCTGGACCGCGCTGGCGTTGGTTGATCAGGCGCGGCAGCGGCCTTCCGCCCCTGAAATCATCCAGGTCAAAGTCAACAACGGTCCATCGAGCACGCGGACGCTGACCGACACCGGCCCGAAGCTCTTCTACGTCGAGGATCCGTGGGGGCAGTATAGCTTGCGGGGCGGCGCCGACGCTTGGACTGAGCAACTGCCGAGGCTGTTGCGCGAGGCGCATGCTGGGCATCAGTATGTCATTACCTCGCGTAGCGACATGCTCGGTCTGGCTAAGGCTGACGAGCGTCTCACCCGCTGGACCGTCGTGGTTGACGCGGACCAATATCGGGATGGCCAGCTCGCGGACATCTACGACAAACGCCTGGAGCTGTTGGCGACGGACCTGCAAGCTAAGGCGCTGGATTTCCGCACGGACGCATTGGAAGCGCTCGAAACGCCATTCGAAATTAATTTGTTTTTTACTTACATGGCCGATGGTCCGGAGCCGGATGAAGTTGACCCCGCTTTCTATCAGCGAATACTCGCGCTAGCCCATCGAGAAGCTGTAGAAGACGTCGTTGTTTCCTATCTAAACGCCAGCGATCAGACCGGCTGGTCGGCGATCATATGGGCATTGCTTGCGGCTAGATCGCAGTTTGACCGCAGTCAGTTGATCAGCCTTAGCCGCCAATTGCGAATCACTGGCCCGGCGTCTTTTGATGGGCTGGAGAAGCTGGTGAACCGGCTCGTTGCCACGCGCCATCTGCGCCAGCCGGGCCAAACCGTTAGCTTCTCGCATCCCAGCGTCCGCGCCGGTTTCGAGATCTTTATCAAGGAGAATTGGGCGCGCAGCGAAGCGACCTTAGCGTCCCTGATCTCCGCCTTAACTCAACTCGGCGGTTCGCAGCGGGACTGGGCGCTCGAGACCGCGGCCCGTTCGTTCCAAGCGATTTCCGATCTCGTTGCCGGCGCTGAAAATCTCGATTCAGAATTTGAGGCCGAAAGCGCCAGTCGCGCTACGATCGACGCCTGGCTGGAAGAGGGCTTGATCGATTCGAAAGCCGATTTCCGATCCTTACTGCAACTGGCGTCCGACGTTGGCACGCGGACATCGACCCCGTCAGAACTTGCGCGATGGTTCATCCAGGGTATACGGCGTGGCGGCCAGTTTTTCCTCGACGATTGGCAGCCGCCGAGCTTTGACGACGCTTGGTATAGGCGGATCTCGGCCGATCCACGGTCGCTCGTTATCGCGGATCGTTTTGTTCGTGAGCAGTTGCCGGAGGACCGGGACGGCTACGGCGACAACTTTTCAACCGAACTCGATCGTATCGCGACCGGCCTCACGCCGGCCTTTCTCGCGGCGGCGCGTAAGGTGGTTACCTCCGGCTTCGACAGAAATGTCGGCGCGGTGGCGACTGGCGCAGTGCGAGACCTCGACCGTTACGAAGAGGTGCTTGAGGCAGCGCTCGATGAACTTGCGGACCTTCGCCGATCCTATGAGCGGGAAGGCAAGGAACAATGGCGCGCGATTCAGGACGGGGAATGCGACGCAGCGGATGAGGAAGGCTACCAGTTCCAGCACGAGGGCGATGACTACGCCGCCCGCGTTCTTGTGGCTGCCTATGTAAAACGAGTTAGGTCACTGGGCCGCTGGGAGACCTTAGCAGAGCATCGCCGAATCGTCGAATTCGGCCGCGTGTGGGCCGACGACGTCATGCGAGCCAACGGATCGGTCTCGCTGGAGGAACTTCGGACCCTCATCGCTATCACGGGGTCCAGCAGCGACGAAGACGGGGCCTGGGACGCGGCGCGAGAGCATTGGAAAGCCTCGCTCTTCTCTGACCTTGTACAGCGGATCCTTTCGAATCCCGGCGACAAGGACTTGCGCGGCGCGCTCGCCTTTTGCGCTTTGATGAAAGCGCCAGCTGCGCTTCCGCTGTGCTTTGAGCGATTGGCTGCCACACCTGCACTTTTCGTGCATCTGCTGGTGGACGTGCACGCAGCGCAGCGCCGCATTTCGAGCAAAACGCGCGCGCGGCGAGTCCGGCCGCTCTTAAAGCTGCTTCCGAGTGTGGCGCTTGAGATATTTGCGGCCCTATCGGTCGAGGGTAAGCCCCTATCGGCGGTCGACCAAGAGACGCTAGTCCTGCTGGAGCGAGCGGCGGAAACAGCGGCGCCCTTCGTACTCGACGTAATCGTGCCGATTATGATCGCCAGTGGTGCCGCCCCGTCAGCCGCCATCCGTCGCTGGCTTGTCGAGACCACGGACAATCGACTGGCTAAGGCCGCGGCAGACGCCGCAATCCGCATCCAGGATGACGCGCTCGTGTGGCTCGCGCTTGGGCACGCGCGAGCTGACGCCCGTGAGGCAGCCATCACCTATCTTGCAGCCCGGCTTCCAGATCCGCTGCCGCCGCGCCTACTGAACCTCTCGTCCGATCCGGGTTGCAGGGTCCGACGTACCCTAGTTCGCATTGTTGCTCGCCGGCCGCGCGTTGAGCATCAGAGCGTTCTCCTCAAACTGATTGACGACGTTTGGTCGGACGCCGAAGCCTTTCACAACGAGCCGCCGTCGTACCCCATCGCACGTGAAGCGGTTGTCGCGCTCGCGACCTACGGGGGCCTTTCGGATGAAATTGGGGAAGCCCTGTTGGTTCGGGCCGAACGCACAGACGACCGGTCGCTTGGGATAGTGGCGTTAAACACCGCTGCCCAATGCTGTAGCCCTGCAATCCGCAAAAAGGTTTGGGACCTATCCTTCATCGACCAGCCCCGCTGGGTCCGCGTCGACGCAATCGACGCCTTAAGTCGATCCGATGTGGTCGAGAGCGAGATTGTCGAAGCGATCACCCCCAAGCTCCTCCACCGATTACCGCCGCCCTTGGCCGCCTCCGCCTGCGTACTTCTCGCGACTCATGGTCGGGTCGAGGCCGTGGTTGAGGCGATGGAGCGGATTGCATGTTCGGCCAAGCGGCGCGCGCTGTTGCTGCTAGGCGTCCATGGCCTTGCCGACCGCGACCGCCCTGCTGCGCTCGGGCTCCTGACGTTACTCGGACCAAATCATCCCGGGCGGCGGCTGCTCGATCTCGCCGATGGCGAATGCCTGCCGAAAACAGTGCTCGACGATCTTGGCCATATCCGCTTTCGCAAGGCCGTCCAGAGCTGGCTCGATGACAAGATCGCAAAGAACTAGAACCTGTCGACCCGGCTCGGCGCGAGGCGGCCGCACAACGAACCACGCCGCGGTGCCGACTGAGCCGCAGTGGAGCAGGGCGCAGCGTTCGCCGTAGCGTGGATATTCACCGTCTTGCGCCGTCGAATCGACTGCGCTAACGTTCTGGTGGGCGTCGAAACCCATTACACAAGGCGGTAGAGCACCGCCGGACGGCTATGGTCGTCGAAGGTGCTTTTTTTATGCCCGGATTCCGGGCGCGGCCGGATTTGGGCCGGGAGGCGGCGGCACATGTCCAGGGGGCAACCCTAAAAGCTGTCGCGCCGTTCCTTGTGGCGGTTTCGAACTCCCGGCTCGCTCCGTCCGGAGCGGGTCCCATGCGCCTTCGAAAGCGCACGCAAGGGAACCGGACCATGTTTCACCTTCTCTCGCCCACGTATCACGACGATCCCCTGTCTATCCTCGACGATCTCTCCGCCGTCGCCGAGGCACTCGCCTATG
>NZ_JASATH010000193.1:0-15523 GCF_038440215.1 Inquilinus sp. OTU3971
GGCTCCCGGCCGCCGCAAGCCGCCGGACACGGGATGAGCCGCCGGCGAATTCACCGCTTCACCAACCCTCAGCATTCGCGAGCGCAGCCTTCCACACTCCCCCTCCCCTTGCGGGAGGGGGGTTGGGGGAGGGGTCTGCGCGCGTCCGCGCGCGAATGCGCAGAGGACAGGTCTCGCCGTCGGCCGAAGCGTCAGAGTTCAGGCCGGCCTTGATGGTGAAAACCCCCTCCCCCTGCCGCCTCCCGCAAGGGGAGGGGGGGACTCAAAAGAGGCGATGCATGAATGCCATGGCCCGCAGGGGGAGGGGGAGAGTGGAAAGACAGGTCGCGCCAAACGACTGACCGCCCTCACCCCGTCGCCAGGCCGCGCAAATTGCGGTTGGCGACGGCCAGCATCGACAGGTCGACCTGGTCCAGCGCCTTCAGCTCCGACACCAGCTGGTCGATCCGGTCCACCGGGGCGCGGCGATGGTCGACCCAGGCCTCGACCGCCGTCGCCCCGGCCGCGCCCGCCGGCGCGTCCTGCAGTGCCCGCACCGCCAGGTCGGCCTGCAGCGTGTACAGGTCGTCGACGATCGCCCCCACCGCCTGCTTCTGCCAATGGTTGCTGGCCGGCATCCGGCTGGCGCCGTCGCGCAGCCAGGCCAGGCCGAGCCGGCGGCCGGTCTCGAAATAGACCGACGCCACCTCGCTGACGCCGCGCCCGGCCTGGTCGGCGATGCGGATGATGTCCAGCCCCGCCGCCCACAGGTTCAGCCGGGCGACGCGGCGCGCCAGGTCCTCCGGGAAGCCGGCTTCGACGAAGCCCTGGGCGCGGGCGTCGATCACGGCACGGGCATCGTCGAAGATCGCGGCGTCCAGTTGGCTCTCCAGCTCGGCCAGGCCGGGCTTGAGATGCGCCACGTCCTGGCTGATGTTCAGGCCGCGGCCCTGCTGGCGCAGGATCCAGGCGACGCAGCGCTCGATCAGCCGCCTTGTCGCCAGCATGGCGCGGATCTGGGCCTGGGCCTGGGCCTTGTTGTCCAGCGCCTCGACCGCCGCCCAGATGTCGCGCAGGCCGAAGCCGTCGCGCACGATCAGATAGGCGCGGGCGATGTCGGCCACGCCCATGCCGGTCTTGTCCACCAGCTCGGAGACGAAGGTGGCGCCGACCCGGTTCACCATGCTGTTGGTGACATGGGTGGCCACGATCTCGCGCCGCAGCCGGTGCTGCGCGATGGCGTCCTTGAAGCGCTCGCGCAGCGCCGTCGGGAAGTACAGCACCAGGTCGTCGACCAAGGCCGGGTCGTCCGGCAGGTCGCTGGCCAGCAGCGCGTCGTAGATGGTGATCTTGGCATAGGCCAGGATCACCGCCTGCTCCGGCCGGGTCAGCCCCTCGCGGTGGCCCGAGCGCTGGGTCAGCTCCTCGTCGGTCGGCAGCATCTCGATCACGCGGTCGAGCTTGCCGGCCTTCTCCAGCCCGCGCATGAAGCGGGCCTGCTGGTCCAGCACCTCGAAGCCCTCGCCGACCGCCAGCGACAGCGCCTGGCTCTGCAGGTAGTTGTCGCGCAGCACCAGGTGGCCGACCTCCTCGGTCATGCTCTCCAGCACCACGTTGCGCTGCTTCAGCGTCAGGTCGCCGGCCTGGACCACGGCGCCCAGCAGGATCTTGATGTTGACCTCGTGGTCCGAGGTGTCGACGCCGGCCGAGTTGTCGATGAAGTCGGTGTTCAGCTTGCCGCCCGAGCCGCCGGCGCCGATACGGGCGAATTCGATGCGGCCGAACTGGGTGACGCCGAGATTGGCGCCCTCGCCGATCACCTTGGCGCGGACGTCGCGGCCGTTGATGCGCAGCGCGTCATTCGCCTTGTCGCCGACATCGGCGTGGCTCTCGTGGCTGCTCTTCACATAGGTGCCGATGCCGCCGAACCACAGCAGGTCGACCTGGGCCTTCAGCATCGCCTGCATCAGCTCGTTCGGCGTCACCGTCTCGCGCTCGATGCCGAAGCGGGCGCGGATCTCGGGCGACAGCTTGATCGACTTCGCCTTGCGGTCGAACACCGCGCCGCCGGGCGACAGCTTCGCCGTGTCGTACTGGTCCCAGGAGCCGCGGGCGAGGTCGAACAGCCGCTTGCGCTCGGCGAAGCTGACGGCCGCATCCGGGTCCGGGTCGACGAAGATGTGCAGGTGGTTGAAGGCGCCCAGCAGGCGGGTGTGCTCGGACAGGATCATGCCGTTGCCGAACACGTCGCCCGACATGTCGCCGACGCCGACGCAGGTGAAGTCCTGGCTCTGGATGTCGGTGCCGAGCTCGCGGAAATGCCGCTTCACCGATTCCCAGGCGCCGCGGGCGGTGATGCCCATCTTCTTGTGGTCGTAGCCGGCCGAGCCGCCGGAGGCGAAGGCGTCGTCCAGCCAGAAGCCGTAATCCTGGCTGACCCCGTTGGCGATGTCGGAGAAGGTGGCCGTGCCCTTGTCGGCCGCGACCACGAGATACGGGTCGTCCTCGTCATGCCGGACGACGCGCTCCGGATGCGTGGTCTCGCCGCCGACGATGGTGTCGGTGATGTCGAGCATGCCGCGCATCAGGATCTTGTAGCATTCGACTCCTTCGGCCTGGAACGCCTCGCGCCCGGCCGAGGCCGCCGGCGGCCGCTTCAGCACGAAGCCGCCCTTCGAGCCGACCGGCACGATGACGGTGTTCTTCACCATCTGCGCCTTCATCAGCCCCAGGATCTCGGTGCGGAAATCCTCGCGCCGGTCGGACCAGCGGATGCCGCCGCGGGCGACCTTGCCGCCGCGCAGGTGCACGCCCTCCATGCGCGGGCTGTAGACGAAGATCTCGCGCCAGGGCCGCGGCAGCGGCAGCTCCTCGACCGACAGGCTGTCCAGCTTCAGCGACAGATAGGGTTTCGGCCGGCCCTGGTCGTCGGTCTGGAAGTAGTTGGTGCGCAGGGTCGACCGCACCAGGTTCAGGTAGCGGCGGAGGATGCGGTCCTCGTCCAGGTTGGTCACCGCGTCCAGCGCGTGCTCGATCTCGACCAGCATGCCGCGGATCGCCACCTCGCGGTCGCCGGTCAGCTCCGGGTCGAAGCGGGTGGTGAACATGCGGACGATGGCGCGCGTCGTCTCCGGATGCGCCACCAGCGTGTCCTCGATCGTCTCCTGGCTGAAGGCGAAGCGGGCCTGGCGCAGGAACTTGGCATAGGCGCGCAAGAGCGTGATCGAGCGCCAGTCGAGCCCGCCGGCCAGCACCAGCCGGTTCAGCCGGTCGTCCTCCATGTCGCCGGTCCAGATCCGCTCGAAGGCGGTCTGGAACACGGCCTTCAGGCGATTCAGGTCGATCGCGTCGCCGCTGCGGCTGCGCATCTCGAAATCATGGATCCAGACCGGGGGCTGGCCCGAGAGCGCGACCTCGGTCGGGAACTCCGACACCACCTTGAAGCCGAGATGCTCCAGCATCGGCAGCACGTCGGACAGCGGCACCGGCGTGCCGCGGTGGTACAGCTTGAAGCGCAGCTCGTTCGGCGCCGCCTCGATCGGGCGGAACAGGTGCAGCCCGATCTCGCCGTCCTCGTCGATCTCCTCGATCCGCTCGATGTCGACGATCGCCGCCGTCGGCGCGGTCTCCTCGCGGTAGCCGGCCGGGAAGGCCTCGGCATAGCGGCGCAGCAGGATCAGGCCCTGCTCCTCGCCCTTCTTCTCGACCAGCGCCGATTGCAGCAGGTCGGACCAGCTGCGCCCGGCCTCGACCAGCCGCTCCTCGATCACGTCGACCGGTTCGTCGGTGCCGGCGCCGGGCTCGGTCTTGATCAGGAAGTGGACGCGGGCATGCGCCCCTTCGGTCATCTGGGTGGTGAAGGCGGTGACCGGGCCGCCGTAGGCCTTCTCCAGGATCTTCTGGATGCGGTGGCGCAGGTCGGTGTTGTAGCGGTCGCGCGGCACGTAGACGAGGCAGGAGACGAAGCGCCCGAACGGGTCGCGGCGCACGAACAGCGCGGTGCGCTGCCGCTCCTGCAGGTGCAGGACGCCCATGCCGATGTCGAGCAGCTGCTCCTCGGAGATCTGGAACAGCTCGTCGCGCGGATAGGTGTCGAGGATGTGGCCCAGCGCCTTGCCGTCATGGCTGCGCGGGTCCATCCCGGCGCGCGCCAGGGTGCGGCTGACCTTGGCCCGCAGATAGGGGATGTCGCGGGCGCTGCGGCTGTAGGCGACCGAGGTGAACAGGCCGACGAACATGTGGTCGCCCACCACCTCGCCGGCGTCGTCGAAGATCTTGACGGTGAAGACGTCGAGATGCACCGGCCGGTGCACCGTCGCCTTCAGGCTGGCCTTGGTGACGGTCAGCGGCGCCGTGCTGCGCAGCATCGACTGCGCCTCCTCCGACATCCGGTCGTAGCGGCGGGCGCCGTCGAACACCGAGACCTCGGGCTGGCGCAGGATGCCCAGGCCGCTGCCCGGCACGATCGCGATCTCGAGCCCGTCGTCGCTGCGAGCGAAGTCGTAGCGGCGATAGCCCAGGAAGGTGAAATGGTCGTCCTCGAGCCATTCCAGGAAGGCGATGATCTCGCGCGTCTCGCCCGGGTCGACCGGCAGCGCCTTGTGGTCGAGCTCCTCGAGCACGGTGCGGATCTGCTGCCGCATCGCGCCCCAGTCCTCGACCGCGGCCCGGACATCGGCCAGCACCGCCCGCAGCGTCGCCGCGATCCGGTCGAGCGTCGCCTGGTCGGTGCGCTCGTCGATCTGGACATGCATGAAGCTCTCGGCCGGCGTGCCCTCCGGCGCCGCAGCCGGGTCCTGCACATCGGTCAGCCTGCCCTGGGCGTCGCGGGTCACGGCCAGGATCGGGTGCACCACCAGATGCACGGTCAGGCCGAGCTCGGACATCGCCGCGGTCACCGAATCGACCAGGAACGGCATGTCGTCGTTGATGATCTCGATCACGGTGTGCGGGCTGCGCCAGCCGTAATCGTCATAGACCGGATTGAAGATCCGGATCTTGACCTCGCCCTTGCGGCGCTCGCCGCCGAACTGCAGCAGGCCGAGGGCGACGCTGTAGAGGGTGTCGGTGCCCTCGCGCAGCACGTCGTGCGGCGGCACGTTGCGGAAATACAGGCGGGTGAACCGCTCGGCCATTCCTCCCTTCGCCGGGTCGAGCCGCTGCTTGGCCAGGGCCACGACACCATCGACGATTTCGGCCTTGTGCTGATCGGCCTTTGACATCCTGCAGACTCCAGAGAGCGTGCGGCCCGGCCCCTCTCGAAACCATATTGGGCCGCATCAGGGCCCCAAGGGCATACAATCAACCCGGGTAAAAGGAAACCGCCGAACCGTGACGGTTCGGCGGCATTCTCCACCGATTTTGTCAGACGATACGGGCGGTTAGGACATTCCGGGTCACAAAGTCTCCGCAATCCGGTCTGAAATAACCCACCGTTGGTCCGGAACGTTCGCTTCGAACGTGTTCTGGACGGCGGCCCCGCTTCGCCTGTATGGAAGAACAGTATTGGAAGAAATGATTCCGCCGCCAAAACGAGAAAGAGAGAGCGTGTTGTCGAATCGTCATCGCCCCTCGCCGACCCTCTTCATCGCACTCGCCGCGGCCGCCCTGCTGGGCGCCTGCCAGACCGCCGGACAGCAGGCGCAGATCCCGCCCTATGATTTCCCGAAGGTGTCCAGCGCCTGGCATGACGAGGTCACGGTCGTCTACACCGGCACGCTCGAGGTCGGCCGGCCCTGCACCGTGCTGCGCCGCGACGACGGCAGCGAGGTGTCGATCCAGGGCAAGCCGGTTCCGGTCCGGATCGGCGACCGCGTCACCATTTCCGGCCCGACCGCGAAATGGTCGCTGTGCCAGACGCTGGAGACGATCCGCGCCGACAAGCTCGACGTCATGACCAGCGCCTATCTGCCGGCGTCCAACGGCACCGCCGTGACCGTGGCCCCCGGCGCCGTGGTCGTGCAGCCGATGCCCTGATCGCCGCCGGCATCACGGCATAGGGATTTTAACAGAGCGCAGGCATACTCCCGCCCGGACGCGGGAGGGGAGGCCCGGATGCTCTACGCCATTCTTTGCTACAACTCGGAAGAGGTCCTCGGTGCCTGGACGCAGGAGGAGGACGACGCGGTCATGGCCCGGCTCGAAATCGTCCACAAGCGGCTGGCCGCGGAAGGCAAGCTCGGCCCCGCTGCGCGGCTGGCCTTCACCAGCACCGCGACCACGCTGATGAAGGGCCACCAGCCGCCGCTGGTGATCGACGGCCCCTATGCCGAGACCAAGGAGCAGATGCTCGGCTTCTACGTGGTCGACTGCGACTCGCAGGACGAGGCGGTCGCCATCGCCCAGGAACTGGAGCAGGCGAATCCGGGTGTCGGCGGCTATGAGATCCGCCCGGTCCGGCTGTTCCTGCCGGGGACCGGCTCCAAAACCCCCGCAGCCTGACCCGCGCATCCCGACCTGGCTGCAGGCTGCTCGGACCCCGGCCGGCTCGACTCGGCTTGACTCTGCGGCGGCGTGGTGGCTTCATATTGGAACAAATACGGAACATCATGCCCTGCCAATGTCTGCCCTCGCCGCCCTGCGCGAGCGACTGAACCGATACGGATCCGCCGTCGAGGATCCGGGAGTCCTGCCGCTCGCCCTGCCCCCGATCGATGACCGCCTGCCGCGCGGCGGGCTGCCGCTCGGCCGCCTGCATCGGGTCGCCGGCGGCGACCCCGCCGGGGCGGCGGCCACCGGCTTCGCCGCGCGGCTGCTGGCCCGGCTGCAGCGGCGCGGGCCGGTGCTGTGGTGCGCCGCGGCCGACGATTTGTACCCGCCGGCCCTGGCCGCGCTGGGCCTGGCGCCGGACCGTCTGATCCTGGTCCGGCCGCGCGACGAGACCGGCGTGCTGGCAGTGGCGGAGGAGGCGTTGCGCACCGAGGGCTTCGGCGCCGTGCTGGCCGAGGCGGCGCGCACCGACCTGCTGGCCGAGCGGCGGCTGCAGCTGGCCTGCGAGGCCCGCGGCATCACTGCCCTGCTGCTGCAGCGCCGGCCGATCGCGCCGCGCGCCGGGCGCGACGGCATCGTCCGGGCCGGCGCCAGCGCGGCGGTGACGCGTTGGACCGTGGCCCCGGCGCCGAGTGGCGGCACCGCCGCCTGGGTCGGGCCGGCGCGCTGGGAGCTGGCCCTGACCCACAGCCGCGGCGGCCAGCCCGGCCGCTGGATCGTGGAGACCGAGGATGGGACGGATCGTCTCGCTGTGGTTGCCGAACTGGCCGATCACGCGACTGAGACTGTCGACACCCCCCGACGCCTGGCCGGCTGAGCCGGTCGCGATCGTCGAGACCGTCGAGCAGCGGCGCCAGGTGGTGGCGGTGGACGACCGCGGCTGGGCCGCCGGCATCCGGCCGCGGCAGAAGGCGACCGACGCCCGCGCCGTGCTGCCGGCGCTGGCCCTGATCCCCGCCGACCACGCCGCCGACGCCCGGGCCCTGGCCCGGCTGGTGCGCTGGGCCGGCCGCTACAGCCCCGCCGTGGCCCCCTGCCCGCCCGACGGGCTGTGGCTCGACATCACCGGCTGCGCCCATCTCTGGGGCGGCGAGGACGAGCTGGTGGCCGATCTGGCCGGGCGGCTGGAGCGCTGGGGCCTGCCCGCCCGCATCGCCGTCGCCGGCAGCTTCGGCGCCGCCTGGGCGCTGGCCCATCACGACCGGGCCGACCGGCGGATCCTGCCCGACGGTGCCGAACGCGCGGCCCTGGCGCCCCTGCCCACCGCGGCGCTGCGGCTGGACGAGGAGGCCGCGAAGGCGCTGCAGCGGATCGGCCTGACCCGGATCGGCGAGCTGCTGGCGGCGCCGCGCCCCGGCCTGGCCCGCCGCTTCGGCGCCGGCCCGCTGCTGCGGCTGGACCAGGCGCTGGGCCGGGCCGAGGAGACGGTCGGCTTCCGCCGCCCGCCGACGCCCTGGTTCGCCCGCCTGGCCTTCGCCGAGCCGATCGGCACGGCGGAGGACCTGCAGCGCGCCATCGCCGCGCTGGCCGCCGATCTCTGCGCCCGGCTGGAGGCGCGGATGATGGGCGCGGCCCAGTTCACCGCGGCCTTCCACCGGGTCGACAGCCGTTGCCAGACCATCGCCATCCGCACCGCCCTGCCGGTGCGCGACCCGGCCCGGGTCGGGCGCCTGCTGGCCGACCGGCTGGACCGGGTCGATCCCGGCTTCGGGGTCGAGGTGGCGACCCTGCGCGCCGATCGCGTCGCCCCGGTCGGCGGCCGTCAGTCGGGGCTGAGCAAGCTGGAGGGCGAAGGGACCGGGATCGGCGGAGATTCTAGAAGTTGTGATTCGACCATGGTCGAATCACTGGCGGGATTCGTCGACATCGTCGGCAACCGCATCGGCTTCGACCGGATCTGGCGCCCCGCCGCGGTTGAGAGCCACCTGCCCGAGCGCTGCGTCGCCGCCCGCCCGCCATTGGCGCCGGACCGGGCGAAACCCTGGCCGACCGGCTGGGTGCGCCCCTTGCGCCTGCTGCGCCGGCCGGAGCCGATCGAGGCGATCGCCCAGGTCCCGGACGACCCGCCGACCCAGTTCCGCTGGGCCGGCGCGACCCATCGCGTGCGCCGCGCCGACGGGCCGGAGCGCATCGCCTATGAATGGTGGCGCCGGGCCCGGCCGCAGGACCGGGCCGAGCCCGACATGATCCGCGACTATTACCGGGTGGAGGACGAGACCGGCCGCCGCTTCTGGGTCTACCGCGCCGGTCCGTATCTGCCCGACCGACCGCCGCGCTGGTTCCTGCACGGGATGTTCGACTGATGGCCGGGCTGATCTCACGGACTCGGCACGGTTTTAGTCCCCCTCCCCTTGGCAAGGCTATCCGCCGGCGGGAAACGGCCCCATGACCGCCTACGCCGAACTCCAGGTCACCACCAACTTCTCCTTCCTGCGCGGCGGGTCGCATCCGGAGGAGCTGGTGGAGACGGCGATCCTGCTGGGCCTGTCGGCCATCGCCGTGACCGACCGCAACTCCCTGGCCGGGATCGTGCGCGGCCATGTCATCGCCAACCGCGACGAGGACCGGCAGAAGGCCAGCCGCATCCCCTACATCGTCGGCTGCCGGCTGGACCTGGCCGACGCGCCGAGCCTCTTGTGCTACCCGACCGACCGCGCCGCCTATGGCCGGCTGTGCCGGCTGCTGACCATCGGCAACCGGCGGGCCAAGAAGGGGCAGTGCGACCTGTCCTTCGCCGACCTGCCGCCCTGGCTGGACGGGCAGATCCTGGTGGCGCTGCCGCCCGACCGGATCGACGACGCCTTCGCCGACCATCTGGCCCGCCTGAGGGCCGAGGCGCCGAAGCGCCTGTTCCTGGCCGCCAGCCACCGCTACCGCGGCGACGATGCCCGGCGCCTGGCCGAGCTGGCAGAGCTGGCGCGGCGGGTGCGGGTGCCGCTGGTCGCCACCAACGACGTGCTGTACCACGTGCCGGAGCGGCGGCGGCTGCAGGATGTCGTCACCTGCATCCGCGAGCACTGCACCATCGACGACGCCGGCTGGCGGCTGGAGGCCAATGCCGAACGGCACCTGAAGTCGCCCGAGGAGATGGCGCGGCTGTTCCGCGACCACCCGGAGGCGCTGGAGCGGACGGTCGAGATCGCCGAGCGCTGCCGTTTCAGCCTGGACGAGCTGGGCTACGAATACCCTGAGGAGATCACGCCGGACGGCGTTTCGGCGCAGGAGCGGCTGGAGCAGCTGACCCGGGAGGGCGCGGCCCGGCGCTATCCCGGTGGCGTGCCCGAGACGGTGCAGGCCCAGATCGACCGCGAGCTCGACCTGATCGGCCGGCGCGACTACGCCCCCTTCTTCCTGACCGTGGCCGATATCGTCGCCTACGCCACGAGGGAGGGCATCCTGAACCAAGGCCGCGGCTCGGCGGCGAACAGCGTCGTCTGCTACTGCCTCGGCATCACCGCCATCGACCCGGTGCAGATGGACCTGCTGTTCGAGCGCTTCGTCAGCGAGGAGCGCAACGAGCCGCCCGACATCGATGTCGATTTCGAGCATGAGCGGCGCGAGGAGGTGATCCAGCACATCTATGACAAGTTCGGCCGCCACCGCACCGCGCTGACGGCCACCGTGATCTGCTACCGCACCCGGGCCGCGGTGCGCGACGTCGGCAAGGCGATGGGCCTGTCGGAGGACATGATCGGCGCCCTGACCGGCTCGGTCTGGGGCTGGAGCATGAACGGCCTGGACGAAAAGCAGGTGCGCGAGGCCGGGCTGGACCCGGCCGATCCCCGGCTGCGGCTGGCGCTGGAGCTCGCGGTCGAGCTGATGGGCTTCCCCCGCCATCTCAGCCAGCACACCGGCGGCTTCGTCTTCGCCCGCAGGCGGCTGGACGAGATGGTGCCGATCGAGAATGCGGCGATGGACGACCGCACCGTCATCTGCTGGGACAAGGACGACCTCGACGCCGTCGGCATGCTCAAGGTCGACGTGCTGGCGCTGGGCATGCTCACCGCGCTGAAGCGCTGCTTCGACCTGATGAACCGGCACTATCCGGAGCGGTACCCAGAGCCGCTCGCCCTCGGCATGACGCCGCGCGAGGACCCCGAGGTCTACGAGATGCTGAGCCGCGCCGATTCGATCGGCGTGTTCCAGGTCGAATCCCGGGCCCAGCAATCGATGCTGCCGCGGCTGAAGCCGAAGAAGTTCTATGACCTGGTGATCGAGGTGGCGATCGTCCGGCCGGGGCCGATCCAGGGCGACATGGTGCATCCCTATCTGCGCCGCCGCGACGGCATCGAGGAGGCGACCTATCCGAAGCCGGAGGTCGAAGGGGTGCTGAAGAAGACGCTCGGCGTGCCGCTGTTCCAGGAGCAGGGCATGAAACTGGCCAGCGTCGCCGCCGGCTTCTCGCCCAGCGAATCCGACCGGCTGCGCCGGGCCATGGCCACCTTCCGCAACGAGGGCACGATCCACCGCTACGAGCGGCGCTTCATCGACGGCATGATCGCCAACGGCTATGAGCGCGACTTCGCCGAGCGCTGCTTCAACCAGATCAAGGGCTTCGGCAGCTACGGCTTCCCCGAGGCGCATGCCGCCTCCTTCGCGCTGCTGGTCTATGAGAGCGCCTGGGTCAAGCACCGCCACCCCGAGGTGTTCTGCTGCGCCCTGATCAACTCCCAGCCGATGGGCTTCTACGCCCCGGCCCAGCTGGTGCGCGACGCGCGCGAGCACGGCGTCGAAATCCGCCCGGTCGACGTCAATCGCAGCGACTGGGACTGCACCCTGGAGCCGACCGGCGGCCAGGACCACGCCGTGCGCCTCGGCCTGCGGCTGGTGAAGGGGCTGAGCAAGGATGAGGGCGAAGAGATCGTGAAGACGCGCGGCGCCGGCTATGCCTCGCCGGCCGAGCTGGTGCGCCGCGCCGGCGTCTCGTCCCGCGCCCTGAACCGGTTGGCCGAGGCCGCCGCCTTCGGCTCGATGGGGCTCGACCGGCAGCAGGGGCTGTGGGCCGTGGCCGGGATGGAGGGCGAGGCCCTGCCGCTGTTCGCCGCCCGCCCGGCCCAGCTGGCCTTGTTCGAGGAGGAGGCGGCCGAGCTGCCGCCCCTGCCGCCGGGGCTGGAGGTGCTGGAGGACTACGCCACCACCGGCCTGTCGCTGACCCGCCATCCGCTGGCGCTGCTGCGCCCAGCGCTCGCCAGGCTCGGCATCGTCCCGGCCCGCAGCCTGCGCGACGACGAGACCCGCGACGGCGCCCGCATCCGCGTCGCCGGCATCGTGCTGTTCCGGCAGCGGCCGCAGACCGCCAACGACACCATCTTCGTCACCGTCGAGGATGAGAGCGGCGCCGCCAACATCGTGGTCTGGTCGCATGTGTCGGAGCAGTACCGCCGCGCCGTCTATGCCGGCCGCCTGCTGGCCTGCGAGGGCCGGGTGCAGAAGGTGGGCGAGGGCGAGCACCAGGTGATCCATGTCGTGGCCGAGCGCTTCGTCGACTGGACCGACCAGCTGCCGGTCCTGGCCCGCGGCACCGACCAGGTAGCACTCGACCCCGGCCACCAGGCCCGCCCCCGCGCCGACCCCAGCCGCGGCCACCGGGTGACGCTGCGCAGCCGCGACTTCAAGTGAGAGAGCCGCGCCTTCCCGCGGCCGCAAAACCCGGCTAAAGCTCCGCCCCATGTCCCTGCTGCGCGGCATGGCGACGGTCGGGGGGTTGACGGCCGTCAGCCGGATCGCCGGATTCGCCCGCGATATCCTGACCGCCTCGCTGCTGGGCGCGGGGCCGATGGCCGACGCCTTCGTGATCGCGGTCAAGCTGCCCAACCTGGCCCGGCGCCTGTTCGCCGACGGCGCCTTCATGGTCACCTTCGTGCCGCAATACGCGGCCGAGCGGGGCGAACGCGGCCGGGCCGCGGCCCTGGCCTTCGCCGGCGAGGTGCTGGCCGCGCTGCTGGCCGTGCTGATCCCGCTGACCGTGCTGGCCCTGCTGGCCATGCCCGCGGTCCTGGCAGTGATCGCCCCGGGCTTCGTCGCCGACCCGGTGCGCGAGGTGCTGGCGCTGGATTATGCCCGGCTGGCCTTCCCCTATCTGCTGCTGATGTCGGTCTCGGCCCTGCTCGGCGGCGTGCTGAACGCGCAGGAGAAGCTGGCCCCCTTCGCCGCGGCGCCGATCCTGTTCAACCTGGTGCTGATCGCGGCGCTGCTGTTCGGCACCCATCTCGCCGGGTCGCCCGGCCGGGCGCTGGCGATCGGCGTCACCCTGTCCGGCATCGTCCAGCTGGCCTGGCTGGCGCTGGCCTGCCGCCGCCACGGCGTGCCGGTGCGGCTGATGCCGCCCCGGATCGGGCCGCGGCTGCGCCGCCTGGTGGTGCTGATGGGGCCGGGCGCGATCGGCACCGGCATCACCCAGATCCAGATGGTGCTGAACACCCTGATCGCCAGCTTCCTGCCGGCCGGGGCGGTCAGCGCCCTGTACTATGCCGACCGGCTGACCCAGCTGCCGCTCGGCATCGTCGGCATCGCGCTGGGCACCGCCCTCCTGCCCACCCTGACCCGCCTGCTGGTCGAGGACCGGCCGCAGGATGTCGCGGCGACCCAGAGCCGGGCGATCGAATACGGGCTGCTGCTGGGCCTGCCCGCCGCGGCCGGGCTGATCGTGCTGGCCGGGCCGATCGTGCATGGGCTGTTCGAGCGCGGCGCCTTCGGGCCGGAGCAGACCGTGGCGGTGGCCGGGGCGCTCGCCGCCTACGCCGCCGGCATCCCGGCCTATATCCTGATCCGGGTGTTCTCGACCCTGTGCTTCGCCCGGCAGGACACGACGACGCCGATGCGCACCGCGCTCGCCGCCACGGTCCTGGCCGTGGCCGGCGCCGTGCTGCTGATGCGGCCCCTGGGCCATGTCGGCATCGCGCTGGCGACCGGCGTCTCGGCCTGGGCCAATGCCGGCCTGCTGGCCTGGTCGCTGCGCCGCCGCGGCGCCCTGCCGATCGATGCCGGGCTGCGCCGGCGCGGCGGCCGGATCCTGCTGGCGGCGCTGGGCATGGCGGCCGGGCTGCTGCTGGCCCGGCAGGGGATGACGGCGACCGGCTATGCGGCCCTGGCCGCGCTGATCGCCGGCGGCGGCGCGCTCTACGCCGCCCTGTGCTTGGCTCTGGGCGCGGTCGACCGTGGCGAACTCGCCAAGTTCAGGCGCCGCGGGCATCAGGCGGGTTGACCCGCCCGCACCGCCCCGGCCATAAACCGAGCCTCCCCACCCCTCTGCGGCATCGGCGGACATGAAGCGCATCTTCTCGGGCATCCAGCCCACCCACAACATGCACCTCGGCAACTATCTCGGCGCGGTGCGGAACTGGGTGGCGCTGCAGGACGGGGCGGAGTTCGAGACGATCTACTGCGTCGTCGACCTGCACGCGCTGACCCAGCCGCAGGATCCGGTCGAGCTGCGCGCCCATATCCGCGAGCTGACCGCGACGCTGCTGGCCGTCGGCATCGACCCGGCGCGCAGCATCCTGTTCGCGCAGAGCCAGGTGCCCGGCCACAGCGAGCTGGCCTGGCTGTTCTCCTGCGTCACCCCGCTGGGCTGGCTGCGGCGGATGACCCAGTTCAAGGACAAGGCCGGCAAGCAGCAGGACACGGCGATGCACGGCCTGCTCGCCTATCCCGTGCTGATGGCGGCGGACATCCTCTTGTACAAGGGCACGCATGTGCCGGTCGGCGAGGACCAGAAGCAGCATCTGGAGCTGACCCGCGACATCGCCCAGTCCTTCAACCAGCGCTACGGCGTCGACTTCTTCCCGCTGCCGGAGCCGCAGATCCTGGGGTCGGCGACGCGGGTGATGAGCCTGCGCGACGGGTCGAAGAAGATGAGCAAGTCGGACGAGTCCGATTACAGCCGCATCAACATGACCGACGATGCCGACACCATCGCGCTGAAGTTCCGCCGCGCCAAGACCGACCCGGAGCCGCTGCCGGCCGAAGCGGCCGGGCTGGCGGGCCGGCCGGAGGCCGAGAACCTGGTCGCCATCTACGGCGCCCTGGCCGGCAAGGATGTCGATGCGGTGCTGGCCGAGTTCGGCGGGGCGCCGTTCTCGACCTTCAAGGGCGCCCTGACCGACATCGCGGTCGCGGTGCTGGCGCCGATCGGCGGCGAGATGCGCCGGCTGATGGCCGATCCCGGCCATGTCGATGCGGTGCTGCGCCGGGGCGGCGAGAAGGCCGCGGCCATCGCGGCGCCGGTGCTGGCCGAGACGCAGGACATCATGGGACTGCTGCGGCCGTGAGGGAGCGTCCGATCTCGGCCCTGCCCAATCTCGGGCCCAAGACCGCGGAGTGGCTCGCCGCCGTCGGCATCACCAGCGAGGCGGAGCTGCGCGCCATCGGCCCGATCGCGGCCTGGCAGCGGCTGAAGGCGGCGCAGCCGGAGCTGATCACGGTGAACGCGCTCTACGCCCTGCACGGCGCCCTGACCAACCAGCACTGGGCCTCGCTGCCCCAGGAGCTGCGCGCCCTGCTGCGCAAGGACGCCGGAGTGGAGTGAGGCTGCGGCCGGTGGTCACCGGCCCGGAATGCCCCTATATTGAGGACATGAACCGCATTCTGTCCCCGATCGAGTCGGAATTCGCCACGGCCGAAGAGGCCGAGGCCTATGACCGCTGGTTCCGCACCAAAGTGGAAGCAGCACTGGCCAGCACGCAGCCCTCGATTCCCCATGACGAGGCGATGGCACGCCTGCGCGCGCTGATCGACGAGAAGCGCCGCGCTTATGCTGCCCGTAAGCTGGAGCGCTGAAGCTCTCGCCGATCTCGAGCAGATCCTCGGCTACATCGCCGAACGCAATCCGGCTGCGGCGGATCGGTTGCTGGCTATCGCTACTGACACCGCGGAACGGCTGTCGGAGCATCCCTATCTGTATCGACCGGGCCGCGTCGCCGGAACGCGCGAGGCCGTGATCCACCCGAACTACATCATCGTCTATCGGGTCGGCCCATCCGTCATTGATATCCTGAGCGTCCTCCACGCCCGCCAAGCCTATCCGCCGAGCTGAAGCAGGTCGTCACCTTCCGCG
>NZ_JASATH010000194.1:0-15502 GCF_038440215.1 Inquilinus sp. OTU3971
GGCCCCCCGGGGCCCCCCGCCCCGTTCCCCATTCGCGAAAGGTGATGCCGATGATGTCGATCAAGCCTCCGGTCGCCGCCTTGGCGCTGTCCCTGCTGGCGGCGGCCTGCGGCCAGGAGATCCCCGACCAGAAGGCGTTCCCGGGCTACGCCAAGGGGCCGGAACCCGCGGCGCCGGCGTCGCCGCAGGTCGCCGAGGCGGTGCCCCTGTCGGCCGAGGCCCTGGCCCGCAAGACGGAAACCTCGCGCCTCACGCTCGACCGCACGGTCGAGACCATGCGGCAGCGGCTGACGCAGCTGAAGCAGCAGATCGTCGAGGCCAGGTCCAACCTGGACGACCAGGGCGGCCGCCGGGTGAATCCGGACCAGTACGCCGAGTTGCAGAAGGCCGAACGCCAGGTCAGCCTGGCCCTCGGCCGGACCCGCGTGTCGACCAGCCGGAACGCCGCCACGGTGCCCGAGCAGGCTTCGGCCATCAACGATCTGAGCGGCCTGATCGTCTCGGTCTCCGGCCTGGTCCACACCATCGGCGAGGGCGAGCCGGTGGCGGCGCCGACGCTGCAGGCGCGCGTGGGGCTGCCGCCCGTGGAGCCGGCACGCGCGGGGCTGTCCCAGGAGCAGGCACGCGCGGGCCTGTCCCCGGTTGTCGACATGAGCCGGATCCGGGCGTCGCGACCGCTGGTGCAGGAGCCCCCGGCCGCCGCGCCGAACCCGATTGCCGTGCCGGCGGCGCCGAACCCGATTCCGGCGCCGGCGGCGTTGAGTCCGGCGCCAGCGCCTGTCATCGGGCTGTCGCCGGATGTCGATCCGGGCCGGATCCGGGCGTCGCGGCCGCTGCCCCAGGACCCCCCGGTTGCCGCGCCGAACCCGATTCCGGCACCGGCGGCGCCGAGCCCCGCCCCGGCACCTGCCATCCCCATCAGTTGAGGGTGAAGATCATGCGCGCTGATCAGATGATCGAACTGGTCCGAGAGGTCCTGCGCGAGCTCGACGGGTCATCCTCCCGCTCCGCGGCCGAGGCCGCCGGCGCGGCGGCGGAGACGCTGCGGCGCCAGCGCCAGGCCATGCTGCTGGAATGGGCCGTCTCCGAACTCGGGCCGTCGCTGCCCGGCTTTCGCAGCCGGCTGGCCTGGCGGCCTGCCGGTTCGGCCGCGCCGGCGCAGGACGAGGCGCTGGCGGCCCAGGCCTGCCGCATCGCCCGCAACCGGCTGGCCGGGGCGGAGGAGGGCGGCGGGGCGCTGCGGCCGTCGCGCCTGTTCGACGCCGCCCTGGCGCGGCTGATCCCCGGTATCGATGGAGCGGAGATCCGGTCCGTCGCCCTGAGCGGCGGCCGTCCGGGACGGAGCCCGGCCGATTCGGCCGAGTCGCGGCCGGCCGGCGCCCGTCTGCTGGCCGCGCTCGCGGTGATCGCGGTGACGCTGCGCGAGGAGGACCGCGCGGCGGCGTGAGGGTGAGCGGGGCCGGGCGACGTCACGCCGGGTGGTGGAGGCCATGTCTGATCCATCGCCTGTCGAACCGGCGGGGCAGGCGGATGGCCGGGCGTCGCCCGCGGCCTCCGGACCGGTCGGGATTCCACCATGGGTGATCGCAAGCGGCCTCGCCGGCATATTGTATGCTCGACAAGATCCTCGCTATTTCAGTATCCAGGACCACCCGCTCTCCGCGGGTCCTTGGCCTCGTGCTCGACCGAGACCACGGTGTAGTCGCCGTTCTCGGCCGCGATCGGGTGGCCGCTGCCATAGGCTTTCATCGCCTTGCGGAATTGCGGCGTACAGGCACCGAGGGCGATCGTGTCCTCGGCGGACAGCATAATCTTCTCTCGCCTAAACGAAAGCTCGGCGACTTCGGCGGGCCAATTCTCGATGAAGGTCTGAGCGATGAGAGACGGAAAAGCCATGCCGATTCTAGCCTTGTGCTATCGGATCAGTTGCTTTCTGCCAGACCGCCAAAAACACCGATTCTCAGAATTCCAGCTTCCGCTCCAAATGTGCCAGGCCGGGACGGTACCAATAGGCATAGCCATCCCTTGCTTCATTGTCATACAGACTGTCCATGAACTCATGAAATGAGCTCGCCTGGAGATAAATGGCATCATTGCCTTCCTCGCCCCATCCCGAAAGCGAATGCAGCCACGTATAGATCTTGCCGTAATCTTCCTCTCTAAGTGACAATAGAATTTCCAGCCCGCCAGGATCCGAGCCGATCATCAGCATCTGCGGCGGGTTTCGGCCATTAAATACGCCTCCATTCCAAATTTCTTCGATGTAATTCCAGTCATATAGAGGGTCAAGATATGTGACTGGTTCGGTTGATGGGTATTTATCAAGCGGCACGGTGTATCTGAACATGGGAGGATAAACGCGGCCGCCATTGTATTTTGTGATGAACCGCCGATAGTCGGGCGGAATAGAAATATTGTTCCTATTCTCCCATGCCTGAACAAGCGGGGCGGCATCGGGAACGTCAGTCCAGGTGCGTCTCTGCGATCCCTGCTGAGCCGGCCTGATGAGCATCTCCATGAGGATCCCCTTTCTCAGAATTCCATCGGGGGCGTAGGTCGGATCCTTGGCCTCGTGGTCGACCGAGACCACGATATAGTCGCCGTTCTCGGCCGCGATCGGGTGGCCGTAGAGGGTGAAGCCCTGGCCCGGGGCGACGCGGCGGTTGCCGCTCTCGGCCGCGACCGTGTCGAAGGCCGCCTCATGCACCTCCATGCGCCGCCGGGTGATGTGGTCGGCCCGGCCCTTCTCCAGGAACCGGCCGCCCCAGCGGTACATCTCGAACGGCTTCGAGGTCTTGATCGGGTTGACCGTCGGCTGCGCCCGGGTCCGGTCCTGCCGCGGCATCTCGAAGTTCCAGTCCGTTCAGTCGGCCTTGATCGACGGCACGCCCTGGACGATGCGGCCGCCATGCGCGGTCACGTCGTCGATCCTGGCCACTGGCCTGCCGTTGATGCGGACAAGGCCGGAACCCCCGGTGATGGTGTCGAACGGGCCGATGCAGGTGCATTTGTCGCCGCGCACGGCGACCGGGACGCCGTTAAACCGCACGAAACTCTGCTGCGGCTGCACAATCGGACCGCCGACATGCGGCTTCGGGCCAGGCTCAGCCGCCGGGCAGATGTGGTGATGGCCGACGAGCGCGATCGGTCGTCCCGACATTGGCGAACCCCTTTCCCGTTCGGCGGACAAGCAAATACGCTCATACAACCGGGTTGATCTCAATGATACGAATCTCTTGCTCGCGCCCGGTGCTCGCCAGATCGAGCAAACAGTTCCTGAGGCGATATGTTGAGACCAACCAGCGGGCCGTCTCGACAATCCGGCTGTCGCTTTCCGGGCGGCCCGCCGCGTCCGCCGGCTGCTCCTGGTGCTTGACGTGCTCAAGCCGGACGACGTCGTTTCGCACCAGCACCCGGTACTCGCGGGCCGTTGAGAGATCGATGAAGGGGAAGAGGTGGAGATACGTCCCTTCCCCCCGCGTGACGAAGGCATGGAGGATGACGGCCATGCGATCGGTCACGTTTCTCAGCGCCGTGCCGAAGCCGTGTGCCGCCAGCGCCCCCCACGACCCGACCCCGAGCCCCCACCGCTCGTGCCAGCTGCACGGGCCCAGCTTCAGGAACAGGCTGCGGTCTCCGTCGATCGTCTCTGTCCCGATCCTGGGCAGATGCGAGATGTCGCGTTCGACGCTCCAACCCCGGAACCGGCGATAAAGCGGGTTGTGTGACAGGACGGCCTCGAGGTCGCGGGGCGTGATCCACAGCGACGCGAGGGGACGGGCCAGGGCATGGTCGGCGAGGTCCTCGGGCCAATGCTCAAATGAGGTCCCGATGACTCGGTCGGCGCAGGTTTCGATGCGTTGGATGGCGGCGGCGAAGTCGAGCCTCACCGGTCACGCCGCCATGTCGGAGGGCTCACCGGCTTTCCTGGGCGAGCTTGCGCTCGGCCTCGTCCTTGGTCATCAACCCGGCAAGAAACGCGGTGAAGCTCGGCGCGACGAAGCCCAGGATCGTGTTGCCCTCAGTGCCCCAGGTGGCGACCGTATTGCCTCCATTGAACCAGATCCTACCGTATTTCTCCTCGGAGAGATCCATCAGATAGTAATCATCTCCGCCCGATGAAGTTCCAATAGGAACGGTCTTGGGAGGAATTCTCGGCCCAACGTGTGAATAGTGCATATGCGGTCGCGATAGAAACATATATCGATTGAGCGCAAAGCTGGAGGTGGAAACATCGAGAGCCCAGGCCCAATCCCTTTTAATTGATCGACCAACGGAATATTTAATGATGCACACATTGAATTCTCCGAGTTCAAGATCTATATATCCATAGGAGCTCACAAAATCCATATAGTCTTCTGGAAGATCCTTCCCACAATCCTTCTCAATCTCCTTCAATGGCCGAATATCTGGCTGAACCTTGTCCGGCCATTTCTTGCGCGTGCGCTCCCACACCTCGACCAGCCGCGGGTTAACGGTGTTCAGATCAAAGGTCATGGGTCCTCTTTCAGATGGCGGGAATTCAACGGCAAGCTGCTCCGGTGGCTTCAGCTGATGATGCCGGATCGAAACCAGAGGGTATCCTCCAGACTGGGCGTCTAACGATTTTCCTCAGCGAGCTTGTGCTCGGCCTCGTCCTGGGTCATCAGCCCGGCGACGAACGCGGTGAAGCTCGGCGCAACGAAGCCAAGAATTGTGTTGCCCTCGGTGCCCCAGGTGGCAGACGTTCCTTCTCCCTTATACCAAATTCTGCCGTACTTTTCGTTAGACAGATCCAGGAGGTATGCTTCCTCTCCACTATAAGAAACCCCAATAGGTACCGTCTTTGGGGGAATTCGTGGTCCAACATTAGCATAGTGCATATGCGGACGGGATAACATCATGTAATTATCATGCACAAAAATTGATGATGAAATGCCAAGAACCCACTGCCAATCTCTTTTTATTGATCCTCCTATGGAATATTGCACTACGCACGCTTTTATCTCCCCCAGACTAAGGGATATAGATCCGTATGATTTTAAAAAATCCCAATAATCCGAAGGAAACTTCGCGCCACAATCTTCTTCTATCTCTTCCAGCGGTCGGGTATCCGGCTGCACCTTATCCGGCCAGCGTGTGCGCGTGTGTTCCCAAACCTCGACCAAGCGCGGGTTGACAGTTTTCAGATCGAAAGCCATTAGTATCTCCTAAAAGACCGGGGAATTCAGTAGAGAATTGCCCCCGGTATGGCTGGCACCACCAAGCGCCCTGTCGTGGATCGTTTTAGGGACGTATCCCACAGAGCCATCATTAAAGTGATGCGCAACCCATTTATCCGGGTCCGGAGGATCAACACGATTCTCCTGCATGATTCTGTTCAGCGCGGGGCCGTCCTGCTTCGTCGATCCTGTCATCGAATCCAACTGATGGCGACCGCCAGGATAGGTATAGGCACTGAAATCCGGCTCCCCGCCCTTGAAGCTGATGCTGTCGACGGTCGTTTTCCCGTCCGGTCCCTTCATGCCGTCGGGCAAGGGCTGCGGCTGGTCGAATGTGAAGGTCCCCGACCCATCCGCCGGGGCTTCTTTCAGCGGTCTTCCGTTCGCATCCTTCCAGGTGCCCCCATTCTGCGGCAACTGCATCTTGCCCTTCATATCCTCCCTGCACTCCTTGCAGTTCGGATGCCCCTTGCGGGCCTTCATGGCCTCTTCCTGGGCCTTCTTCAGGGCGTCGGCGCGGGCCTTGATCATCGCCTCCCGGCCCATGTACTCCGTGAATTGGGCTTGGCCGTCGGCGATATTGTCGAAACTGGAGCCGACTTTCTCCACCAGCCTGGCGGCCCTGGCGCCGGCCGGGCCGAGGTTGTGCAGCTTCCGCATCAGATGCGCGATGTCGACGCCCGGAATATACGACGCGGCCGCACCGGCGACATCGACGGCCGACTCGCCCATACCACCGAGATCGAGATTCCATAGAGCGACCCCGAATCCCCCCAGGCCAATCAAGCCGGATGCGATGTTGGAGGCAGGCGACGGATCAACAAGACCCGTAATATCCGGCAGAATCTTCCAATTCTCTGCGGCGAACTTCTTGAGTTCCGCGGACAAGCTGCTGTTGAAACTCTTCTGAAATTCCTCCACGGGCGCTATTCCTCGTCGAAATCCTGGTCCGTGAGGCCGGCCTCCTCGAAGGGCAGCCAGTGGCGGAACCCCCGCAGATCGGTCGCCCGCGCCCAGGCGTCGGCGAAGTCCGGCTGCAGGATGCGGTCGAAGCGGTCGCGGGCCGGCACATCCGTCCGCCGCAGGACGGCGTTGATCTGCGGCTCCTTGTGAAAGCCGGGGGCGATGCGCCACATCAGGCCGGCGAAAAGCTTGATATGCGCCAGGTCGCGGATCCTGAAGGTCTCGATGGCGAGCTGGGCGCTGTGGGCGATCATCAGGTGCAGATAGCCCTTCGGATAGAGGTTCATCCGGGCCCGGAAATCGTCCTCCAGATAGTCGATCAGATACTCGATCAGCAGCGGCCGGTTGAGCAGGACCGGCAACTCCATCTGCTCGCGCGTGAACACGAAGACCGGCCGCGCCGCAGACCCCGCCAGATTGACGTCGGGAAGGGTGGCGTAGCCCTCCTTGCTGAGGGCCATCGCCTGATCGTCGGATCCCGTCACGCTGCGCCAATGCAGGCGCCCATCGGGCACTAGGCTGGCCGCCAGGAAGGCCTCGTCCCTGATCTCGAAGCCGATGGTCGCGATGCCGGCGTAGAAGCGTTCGCGCTGCTCCTTGGAGAACACGCGGATCTGGCCAGAGAGCACCTGGGGATCGAAGAAACGAAAGAACAGCGACGCCCCGTCGGTGGTCTGGACCTTGACGAATTTCCGCAGATGGGACCGCAGCGCCGGAAAGGACAGCGTCGAGACGATGAACACGCCCCAGCGCTGGCCCAGCCCTTCCTCGACCAGCCAGGTCCACAGCTCGGAATGCGGCCCGGCCGTCGCCAGCCAGGGCGATTCGTCGCCATATTCTGCCAGCGCCTCGCCCTGGTACAGGCTGGCGCTCTCTTCGCCCAGGGCCTGCAGCAGCGTTCGGATGGTCCGGTCGCGGCTGCAGTCGGCGACGACATAGAGCCGGGCGTCGTCGCCCAAGGCGGTGCGCTCGGTTTCGAGGAAGTCGAGGACCGCCTGCTTCATCATGGCGGCGGCCTTCCTACTCGGCCTTGATAGAGGACACGCCCTGGACGATGCGGCCGCCATGCGCGGTCGCATCGTCGATCCTGGCCACGGCCTTGCCGTTGATGCGGACGAGACCGGACCCTCCGGTGATGGTGTCCGGGGGGCCGATGCAGATGCATTTGTCGCCGCGCACCGCGATCGGGACGCCGTTGAACCGCACGAAGCTCTGCTGCGGCTGCGCGATCGGGCCGCCGACATGCGGCTTCGACCCTTCGGCGGCCGGGCAGATGTGGTGGTGGCCGATGGTTGCGATCGGTCGTCCGGTCATGCGGCCCTCCCGAAATCCTGGCGGGTGTCGAGAATGGGGTTGATGTCGACGATGCGGAGGTCGTTCGCCCCGCGATCGATCACGTCGATGAAGACCCGGTCGAACGACGTTCGGGCGACCAGCGATCGGACGAACTCGAA
The DNA here is from genome assembly GCF_038440215.1 of Inquilinus sp. OTU3971. Taxonomy (NCBI): domain Bacteria; kingdom Pseudomonadati; phylum Pseudomonadota; class Alphaproteobacteria; order Rhodospirillales; family Rhodospirillaceae; genus Inquilinus; species Inquilinus sp. OTU3971. The sequence goes on from NZ_JASATH010000194.1 coordinate 7,619, forward strand.
TGCTCCCGAATCGCCGGGGGCAGCCGGGCGGTCCCCGCCGTCTCGGCGCCGGACCGTCCGGATCGCTCCACCTTGAACGGCGAAGCGGATTTCCGCGGCATCGGCGAGATCGAGATGGGGGAAAAGATGCAGCAAGGCCGGCTGCTCCAGCACCAGCCAAGCCTCCAGCACCAGCGCCATGCGGTCGGTCGCCGAGCGCAGCAGGATGCCGCTCCACAGCGCGGCCGCCGATCCGTCGAGACAGGCCAGCCAGGGCGCCTCCTTCCAGCTCAGCGGCCCGAGCTTCGGGAAGAGCGGCGTTGCGGGGGCGATGGCGGCCAGGCACGCGGCAAGGTCGTCGATCGCCGGGGCGGCGGCGATGCGGTGGCGCGTCCGGTACGACCGGTTGTGCCGGAGAACCCGCTCCAGATCGGCGGGCGGCAGCCGCAGCGCGGCGAGGGGGCGGGCGAGCGCCGCCGTCTGCGCGGCCTCGGGCCACGCCTCGAAGGAGGTCGAGGCGATCAGCTCCGCGTCGCGCCGAATGGCGGGCACCAGCCTGGCCGGATCGAGGAACACGGGATCTCCCCGGTCAGCGTCGAAGCGCCGCTTCGACCTCGTCCTCGGTCCCGATGCCGGCGAGGAATTCGGTGAAGCTGCGGGCGATCAGGCCCATCCGGTTGTTCTCCTCCGTGCCCCAGGTGGCGTACTGCTCCGGCCACTGCCAGACCCAGCCCGAGCGGTCGGCGGAGAGATCCAGAAGGACGTAATCCGTTCCGGCATTGACGCCGATCGGGATCATGGTCTGCGGAATCAGAGTCCCGACGCCGTCTTCATGCTTGGACGGGTCGATGAACTTCTTGTACCGGTCCGCGATCCGCTCTGTGTTGCTAAAGCCGCCGAAGTATCCAGGTTGCACGACTTTCTGGTCGCCCGCCAGAAAGGTCACGACAAACCAGCCGAGATCGGTGTTCTGGATCTTCAGCGCGCCGTAATCTTTGAGGAAATCCGTATATTCGGCCGGCAGGGGAAGCCCGATCTGCGCTTCCAGAGTCGCTATCGCGTCGGCAGCCTGCCTGGCGTTGGGCTGCGCTGCGGCGACCGCCGCCAGACGAGGATTGATGCTCGCCAGGTCCATTGTCGTGCTCCTCAAAACAGGTCCGAGTTGATGATCGAGTTGCCGCCGGCATGCGCCACGCCGGTGTCCGCCTTATCATGCACCGCCCTCGGGACGAACCCGACCTGCCCGTCTTCGAAATGGTGCAGGACGTAGTCATCGAGGTCCGGTACGTCCGTGCCCGGGTATTGCCGCTTCAGTTGGGACAGGTCCTTGTCCACGTTCCCCGTGACGACATCCAGCGTGTGCTTCTGTCCTTCGACATAGTTGTCGAAGACGGGAAAGCCATCGCGGTACTCGATATGATCGACCGTCCTGCCGTCCGGCAGCTTCACCGGCTCGTTGAACTCGAATTTGCCGCTCCCGCTTGTCGGGGCCTCGCCGTCCGGCGTATTCCACTTGCCCTTCTCGCCTTTCTTGGGCATCTGCAGCTTGCCCTTGAACTCCTCGCATTCCTTGCAGTTGGGCACCTTCTTGCGGGCCTTCAGCATGGCTTCGCGGACCTTCGCCATGGCCTGCTTGCGCAGCTCGTCGACCTTCTGCGGCGACAGCCATTGCAGGAACTGGCGTTGCGCGTCGCCGCCCTTCAGCGCTTTGGCCATCAGGCCGCCGACCAGATCGGCGATCTTCTCGCCTTTGGCGCCATAGCGGGCGAATTTTCCGGTCTTGCCGATGGCGTCGCCGAGATAGGGAAACATCGAGACGGCGGACAGGCCGGCGCCGATCCAGTCACCCTTCCACAAGGCGGCAGCGGTGGAGATACCGTCGGAGACCGGCGTCGGGTCGAAGATGCCGGTCACATCGGTGATGATCTCCGGATTCTGGACCGCGATCTCCTTGGCCTTGCTCCAGATGTCGTTCTTGAGCTCCTGCTGGCCCAGGCGGTTGAATTCCTGGCTCATGGCGTCGTCCCCTGCGGGCGTGGCAGGTCGGGGAACCAGTCCTTGAAGTCGCGCAGCTCCTCGGCCTCGACCCAGGCATCGGCATAGCGGTCGTCCGCCAGGATGTCGAAGCGCCGCTCGGCCGGCAGATCGGTGCGCCGCAGCACGGCGGTGATCTGCTGCTGCCGGTGGAAGCCGGGCGCCATGCGCCACATCAGGTCGCAGAACAGCCGGATGTGTGCCAGATCGGAGATGCCGTAGGAGAACGCCAGCTCGACGCCGCGATTGACCATCGAGCGCAGCGCCCCTTCGGGAAAGAAGGACATGCGCTGGCCGTGATCCGGCCGCAGGTGATCGAGCACATGCTCGACCAGCATGGGCCGGTTGAACAGGAGCGGCGCTTCCATCTGCGCGCGCGTCAGCGTCAGGAAGGGCCGGATGCCGGAGCCTGTCAGGTCGATACCGGGCAGGCTCTGCAGCCGGTCCGTGGTCTCGATCCCGCCATCCGGCTTCGGCTCGATGAGGCGGGCGGCGAAGCGGTCATCCGCCTCCAGCCGCAGGCGCATGAAGCCCTTGTCGCCCAGCTCGGTCATCGTCCGATCGATGCCGTCGAACAGATGCCGGCGCTGCTCGGCCGACAGGAAGCCGACCTGGCTGTTCCAGATGAAGGGGTCGAAGAAGCGGAAATAGACCAGCTGGTCTTCCCAGGTCCGGATCTTCACGAAGCGGCGCAGATGCCGGCGGACCGTGTCGAAGTCCCGGTGCGACACCAGGAACACGCCCCAGCGCCGGCCCAGCCCCTCTTCGACCAGCCAGGTCCACAAGCCGCCATGCGGCCCGGCCGTCGCCAGCCACGGTGCCTCGTCGCCATATTCCGCGAGGGCCTCGCCCTGGTACAGGCTGGCGCTCTCCTCGGCGAGGCCCTGCAGCAGCGTGCGGATGTTCCGGCCGCGCCCGCCGTCGGCGACGACGTAGAGCTTGGCCCCGTCGCCGGCGGCGGCGCGCTCGGCTTCGAGGAAGTCGAGAACCGCCTGCATCATGGCTTGGGCTTCTGGGCCGGGCACTCCTCGCTGAAGGCCAGGTCGGTTCCCTTGCCCGGGCCGCCCGAGGAGAAGTCGATCGAGTTGCCCTTGATCTCCACCTTCAGCCCCTTGATGACGATGCCGGTCTCGTTGATCTCGATCGACCCGCCCGGTGCCGACAGCAGGATCTTCTCCTTCGCCGCCGTGAAATGCTGCTTGCTGCGATGGACGATCTTCTGGCCCGAGACGAGGTCGACGGTCTCTCCAACCTTGGTGCGCAGCTCCGTGCCGACCTGGACGACATAGGCCTGTCCGACATTGACGGTCTTGGCGACGCCGATCTGTTCGTGGCGGGCGACGCCGACGGTGTCGGATTTGAAGCTGCCGACCACGGTGTTCATCATGCCGGGCAGCGAGAACAGCTGGTTGACCGAGGCGCCTAGGCCGGTGCCGGAGGCCTGCAGCGCGGCGCCGGCGTCCTGGCGCGTGCTGGGGCCGGCGACCAGCCCGGAGAGCGCGCCGAGGGCGGGGCCGGAGAGGAAGCCGAGCGCCGAGCCACCGATCAGCCCGGCGAAGCTCTGCATCAGCGCCGGGGTGGCGGACAGGGCGCCGGCGGCCAGGCTGCCGGCGAGGCCCCCTCCGCCCGAACCGCCACCGGCCGAGGCCGGGGCCTGGATATTCATGGCCAGCGGCGGCTGGGTTCCGCCCCCGCCCTTGAAGGCGCCGCCGCGCTCGGCGATGGAGGTCGCCTGGGCGATCAGCCCGGCCGAAGAGCCGGCAAGGCCGGCGACGTTGGACAAGAGGCCGAGGGCGCCCCCGCCGGCGCCGCCGACGGTCAGGTTCATCGAGCCGCCGATCTCCTCCTTGTGGTTGGCGGCGACGTTGACGGCCTTGCTGGCGCCGATGCTCTCGACCTTGTCGTTGTCGACCCGCTTCACATGGTTGTTGCGGACCTTGACCGTGTGGTCCTTCTGGGCGTGGAGGAACAGATTCTCCCGGCCGGTGTCGTCCTCCATCGAGATCTCGTTGTTGCCGACATAGCCCTGGGCCTGGTGCGACAGCGAGCGCCAGGTCGAGCGCGTCTTGTTGTCGGGGAAGGCGTAGGAGACCATGTTGTCCGGGTTCGGCGCGGTGCCGATGCACAGCGGCTTGTCCGGATCGCCGTCGACATAGGTGATGAAGGCGGTCATGCCGATGCGCGGCTTGACCTGGAGGCCGTGATTGGGGCCGGAGACGGCGTGGCAGACCTGGATCCAGCAGCTGTCGCCGTCGCGGTGTTTGGCGTAGCGGTCCCAGTGGAACGCTACTTGGATGCGGCCGTACTGGTCGATCCAGATCTCCTCGCCCGGCGGGCCGACCACGGTCGCGGTCTGCACCCCCTCGATCTTCGGGTGCGGGGTCTTCTGCTCGGGCACGAAGGGCTTGTTCGCCGGCATGGCGGCGAAGCGGTTGGCGTAGCTCGGCCCTTCGGTGGCGGCATCGGGGGCGTAGGTCGGGTCCTTGGCCTCGTGCTCGACCGAGACCACGGTGTAGTCGCCGTTCTCGGCCGCGATCGGGTGACCGTAGAGGGTGAAGCCCTGGCCCGGGGCGACGCGGCGGTTGCCGCTCTCGGCCGCGACCGTGTCGAAGGCCGCCTCGTGCACCTCCATGCGCCGCCGGGTGATGTGGTCGGCCCGGCCCTTCTCCAGGAACCGGCCGCCCCAGCGGTACATCTCGAACGGCTTGGAGGTCCTGATCGGGTTCAGCGCCGGCTGCGCCCGCGTCAGGTCCTGCCGCGGCGTCTCGAAGTTCCAGTCCGATTCCGCCACTGCGCCCGGCTGGAAGGCGTAGCGCCGGGTCCAGACCGTGACGTCGTTCAGGTCGACATTGGTCGTGGTGTAGCGCAGCCGCGGCTCCTCACCCGGGGCGAAGGCACGCGGATTGTCGGCGACGACCAGCACATGGTGGCCCGCGCCGCCGTCCTGGCCGGGCTCGTGGCGGAACCACCAGCACCACCCTTCCTCCTCCAGCAGGCGGAAGGCGAAGTTCAGGTCGGTCTCGTTGTACTGGACGCAGTAGCCGCGGGGCTCCTTCGGCCCGGTGACGGCGCCGAAGTCGTAGTCCCGGATGCCGGCCTCGTCGAAGATGGTCTCGAGGATCTGCTGCGTCGTCCTATGCTGGAAGATGCGGCAGTCGGAGGTGTGCGAGAACAGCCACAGCCACGGCCTGGCGGTGACGGTGTAGGCGCGCATGCCGTCGCCGACCGCATGGCCGGCCTCGATCGAGCCGACGACGCCGGACCAGCTCCGCCGCGTGCCGCCGGGCAGCTCCAGGGTCCAGGACAGCGGCAGGCCGACCACCTCGTCCGGCGCGATGTCCTGACGCTTCGAGCGCACCTGCAGCCGGAACTCGAACAGGTCGCACAGCGCTTCCTGCCCCTGCATCCGCTCGAGGAGCAGGACGTCCTGGCCCAGCGGCGTGTCGATCGTCAGCAGCCGACCGGCCTGCGTCAACGAACCGACGTAATCGTAACCTGCCATGAGGACTGCCCCGAAAGGATCGAAAGCTGCTCAACTTGTCGCCAGATCGGGGCCTTTTGGCAAGCCGGCAGATAGGATCGCAGTCGGAATCAGGAATTCCGCCGGGCGCGGAGATGGATATCGCGGTCGTTGTGACGCCCGGGCGAAGACAGCCGACCTATTCGGTCAGCCGATTCTCTCCGGCGGGCGTGCGTCTCGGGTTGGTGACAGAGAATCACTGCCGCCGTTCCGCCTTGTGACGCCGGTCGTCCGGCAGTCGGCGGGTCTTCGAGATTGTTGGACGCTCTACGCGCCGATCGAGAGGTCCCCGGGCGGCCAAGCCAGCCGACCTCGGCCGCGAGCAGTTTCTCGATGCTCAATTCAGACTACAACAACGAGCTCGTATGGGTATCCTGTCCCCGCAACCACCTTTGTTATAACTCCCTCGATATCGAAATCTGACGCAAGGCTCTGCCCACAGGACGGTGCGTTTGCGCTCGGGAATATTGCTCCAGGCTTGCCTGATAGCTCAGACAAGGCGGCCGGGCGGCTGAGACATCCGCCCGGCGCCGGATTATCAGGGCAGAAACGGCGCGTCCTCACGCAGCTCGATCACGGTCGGCCCGTCGGTGGCGAAGGCTTCGGACAGGCTGCGCTCGAACGCGGCCAGCCCCTCGGGCCGCGCAGTGCGGCAGCCGAAGGCCTCGGCCAGCTTGAGATAGTCGGGGTTGCGTTGATTCACCCCGATCGTCGGGATGCCGCGGGCCGTCATGCCGTCGCGGATCTGAGCCAGGCTGTCGTTGTTCCACAGCACGACCGCGAGCGGCAGCTTCTGCTCGACCGCGGTGCCGAGTTCCTGCAGCGTGAACAGGAAGCCGCCGTCCCCGACCAGGGCCACGGTGGGCTGCCCCGGCGCCGCGATCTGGCCGCCGATCGCGGCCGGCAGGGCGAAGCCGAGCGTGCCGTAGCCGGCCGGGAAGATCCACCGCTTCGGCGCCGGGCAGGGATAGTAGCAATAGCCGGTGTAGACGATCTGGGTCATGTCGGCGAAAACCACGCCCTCGGGCGGCAGGGCCCGGCGCAGCGCCTCCAGCACCGCGACATGCTTGCGCTCCAGCGGCGTCAGCGTCGCCCGTTCGCGCGCCCGCTGGGCCGCGATCTCGCCGGTGCCGTGGAAGCCGCGCCCGGGCTCCGTCGGGCCGAGAGCGGCCCGGATCGCCGCGACCGTCGCCCGGGCATCGCCGAGGATCGGCACGTCGACATCGTACTCGCGGGTCAGCGCGGCCGGGTCGAGGTCGATCCGGATCAGCCGGCCACCGAGGGCGAGCGGGCCCTCGCGCCACAGGTCCGGCTCGGCCAGCTCGGTGCCGATCGCGAGCACGACGTCGGCGGTCTCGACGAAGGCTTGGGTCTGCGGCCGCTCCAGCGTCGCCTCCAGCGCCAGGGGATGGCTGTCGGGGATCACCCCCTTGGCGGCGATGGTCGGGACCACTGCAGCGCCGATCGCCTCAGCCAGGGCGACGATCTCCGCCGCCGCGCCGATGCCGCCACCACCGGCGATGATCAACGGTCGCCGGGCGCCGCGCAGCAGCCCGGCCGCCGCCTCGACCGCGGCCGGGTCGGGCTGGGGCAGGGCAGGGACTTGCCGGCGCCGCGGCGCTTCCGGATCCGGCATCTTCAGGACGTCGAGCGGGATCGAAATGTGGACCGGGCGCGGCCGCTGCGAGGCGAAGATTGCGAAGGCGCGGGCCACCAGTTCGCGCAGCTGCGCCGGGCTGTGCGCCACGGCCGAGAAGGCGGTCAGCGGCTCGGTCACCCGTGCCTGGTCGGTGATCTCGTGCAGCCGGCCGCGGCCCATGCCGAGGTCCTCGGTCGCGGCGACGCTGGACAGCACCAGCATCGGCTGGGAATCGGAATAGGCTTGGCCGATCGGCGTGGCGGCATTGGTCACGCCGGGGCCGGAGATCAGAAGGCACACGCCCGGCCTGCCGGAGATCCGGGCATAGCCGTCGGCCATGAAGCCGGCGCCCTGCTCGTGCCGGATGCCGACATGGCGGATGCCCGCCGCCTCGATGCCGCGATAGGCCTCGAGCGTGTGCACCCCCGGCATGCCGAAGACGGTGTCGACGCCGTAGGCGTGCAGCAGATGCATCAGCTGGGTGCCGCAGGACGGAACGGTGGTCATGATGCTGCCTCGGTTCAGACGGGTTTGGCCGCTTCGGTCAGAGCCCATTTCAGGGCTCCGAACTCGTCGATCACGACCATGAAATCGACGCCCAACTGCTCGGACAGCCGGCGCTCCTCGTTGCTCCAGGCCGGCATGATCCAGGGCTTGCCGGCCGCCGCCGCCGCGGGGGCGGCGCGGGGCCGAAGGGCCAGGTGCTCCGGGG
>NZ_JASATH010000195.1:0-15494 GCF_038440215.1 Inquilinus sp. OTU3971
GGGGGGGGGGGGGGGGGGCCCCCCCCCCCCCCCCCCCCCCCGCGGGGGGCGCGCCCCGCCCCACGACGATATCCTGCCGGTTCATGTTGACCAGCTCCGGATCGACCTTGGCGCCGGTCCAGCCGCCGCGGAGGATGGTCTCGATGGTCAGGCCGGCCGAGGCATAGGCGCCGCGCAGCCAGGCCTCGTCCAGCGCGGTCAGGTCCTCGGGGATGTTCGGATTGTTGGTCCAGTAGCGGTCGCCCGGATACAGGGTCAGATCGATCGTCCCGTTCTTCATGCCGGCCAGGGTGTCGTCGTTGATCAGGTAGTACGACGACGCCAGCCGGCCGCCGGGGCGCAGCACCCGGCCGATCTCGGCGAGGTAATGCGCAACGTCATCCGGATACATGTGGGTGAAGACCGACCACAGCGAGACGACATCGAAGGAATTGTCCGGGAAGGGCAGGACGAACTTCGACGGCGGAATCGCGCCGGAATGATTGTAGAACTTGTTGAACAGGTCGACATGGATGAAGGTGAACCGGAAGTTCCGCGGCGTGATGTTGCGGCTGCACCACCGCACCTGGTCCCGGTCGATGTCGAGGCCGATGTAGCGGGCCGTGTCGTCCAGATAGGACAGCAGCGGAATCGTCTTGCGCCCCATGCCGCTGCCGATGTCCAGCATGACGGCGTCGCGGTCGAGTTGCAGCACGTCGCGGTAGAAGTGCAACGCCTCCCGGCCGTTCTGCGTCCAGACCTCCCGGCCCCGCGGGCCGTCGCGCATCAGGCGCAGCGGCGGCATCACCTGATCCTGCGCACCGCGGTCGACGAAGTCCCGGATCGCCCAGGGAACGTCCCGGATGACGGAAAAGACCGGCGCCGGGACAATGTTCTTGATGGTCTGCTTGATGCTCATAAACCCCACCTTCCAGGGCAGTCGACAAAGCACGTCTGCAACAGCCGCATGCTTCAACCCGTTCGCGGCACAATCCTGTTCGCCTGCCTTTGCCCCAGCAGCCGGGTCATGGCCGGAGCCAGCCGGAGCGTCAGGAACACGATGATCAGAAAGAGGTCATCGATCTTCCATTGCAGCAGGTTGTTGCAGATCAGGAAAACGACTTTGTAGGTGATGATGTTGATGGCCAGGACATACCGGTTGCCGCCCTTCTCGACAACCAGCCGGAACAGGAAGGCCTGGACCACCACCGTGAACCCGTCGACCGCCGACCAGAGGAAGAGGCCGGGGTAGCGGAAGGCATCATAGCCCCAGACCGACATCGGCAGCCGGAAGCCGCCCGACCCCGTGTTCAGGTCCGCGCCGATGATCCACTTCGTGTAGTTGGCTGGATTCCATTGGAAGTCGTAGGGTATCAGCCCGCCGAACACCGTCATGCCCATGGTCGGGTCCGGTCCCGCCTTGTGGTAGGCGTCCATGAACCACCAGAGGTCATAGATGTCCGACAACCCCTCGATGATCGCGTCGAATCCGACCTCGCTCTTCAGCCCCAATACATAGAATAGAATCTGGTTCACGGCAGAGCCGAAGGTGAAGACCAGCACATACGCCGCCACGCCGACGACGACCCAGCCGAGGCGAGCACGGATCACCAGCAGGATCAGCAGCCCCTCGACGATCGGCTGGGCCGCCGCGCCGCGGCGCAGCGACAGCATCGCCAGCACCGCGGCGCACCCCATCAGGCCCAGCAGCAGGATCATCATGATCCGCCCGACATTGACGCGCCCCGGCAGCAGCAGGATCCCGACCAGCGTCCCGACCTGGTACAGCACCATGCCGCCCCGGAACAGCGGCATGTAGGGTGCCGCCCGGGCGGTGTATTCGCCGCCGAAATACTTGGCGACCAGCGGGTTTTCGGCAAAGGCCGGGACGATACCGGTGAGCACGTAGAACGCGCCGATGAAGACTGCCGCCCCGGCCAGCATCAGCATGGCCGCGATGACCAGCATCAGGCCGGCCCCCCGGTTCACGTCATCGACCAGCAGACGGTTGAACACCGCGTAGCCGCGCGAGGCGGACAGCATCCGGATCGTCGCGACCGCCGACAGGCACGTCACCGCCGACCCGATCGCGAGGATCATGAGGAAGGATTCGGCGGTGCCCTGGCCCAGCCCATTCGCCGAGATGTATTGCTCCGTCCACCAGAAAGCGCCCCAGCCGACCGCGATGGCGACGAAGGGAATGGACAGGACGAACGGCACGTTCCGGATGCTGGGATAGACGAAGAACGACAGCATCTTGGTCGTGCCGATCAGCAGCAGGGCGAAGCCCATCCAGGACAGGCCCGGCAGGCTCCACGAGAAGGTGTAGAGATAGCCGTCGCTGGTCATTTCGTGGCGTTCGCCAAGTCCCCGAGCCCGCGCAGGGTGATGCGGAAGATCAGCGCGGAGGAGGCGGCGAAGATGGCAAAGACACCGATGATGACCAGCAGCAGCAGCGGCTTCGGCGAGGTCGGATCGACCGATACCGTCGGCGGGTCGATCACGTCGATGGCGAAGGGCGTGTCGCCCTGCACCGCCAGCTGCCGGCGGCGCTGCTCGACCAGCAGCGGGATCAGCGTGTCGCGCATGGTCAGGTCGGTGGTCGAGGACAGCAGGGCGTTGATGCGGCTGATCAGGGACGAGATCTGGTTGGCGATCTGCTCGCGGTTGACCTGGTCGTTGTCGGCGATGACGGTGCGCAGCACATACAGCGCCGCCTGCGGATCGGTGTGGTCGTAGGTGACGACCTGGGCGTTGCTAGCAACGCCGGCCTTCATGTTGATGCTGTCCTGGATCGCGTCCCGGATCCGGTCGGCGCTGGGTGGGGTGTAGGGCGGCAGGCCGGCGGCCTTCGCCACCTGCGCCTTGACCCAGGCGGCCGGCCCTCGCGGCGGCACCCAGCTCCGGGTCTCGGGATCCCATTCATTGGCGAAGAAGGCCTGGAGGAACTCCGGATCCTGCAGCAGGCGTTCGGCCAGCGTGGTGCTGGCCAGCGTCTGCATGAACCGGTCGAATTCGGGCGGCGCCTTCTGCCCGCCGAACAGCAGGCTGGCCACGCCCTGGGTGGAATCGCCGCCGAGCAGGCGCTGGTCGGGCTTGTCCGCGATGATCGGCATGATGATCGCCGATGCCGTGTACTTCTTCGGGCTGACCAGGATGAAGGCCACGGCAGCGGCCTCGCACAGGATCAGCGTCACGAGAATGAACAGCCAGGGGCGTTCGAAATAAACCGAACGATACCAGCGGAAGGGGGCGCTCAACCAACGCATCAGATGACCGTTATCCAGACTGTTTGCAGAAAACGCGCAGCGCAGGGCGCTGCAGCGTCGTACGACTTCGATCACCACGCGTCGGCGGTCAGGCCGGCACCCGACCGGCATCGGCATCCTTCGGCGGCGGCGGGATATTGCCTCACGCCCCTAACGATGTCTATACGGCCAGATGAAAACGTCACCTGAAAATAAGAGACCCCAGCCGGCCCAGTAAAGGCGGAAGAATTACCTCAATCCTGCCGCAATTTTGCCGACTTCAGCCAGCCAGATGCTTGCTCTGCATGAGACCACGTTGGTCGATGGGATGTTGTCCAACGGCCCACTCCAATGCAGGTTGCCTTGACCGGCGCCGTGCCGCAGCAGAGACGCCGGAGCAAAGTCGGCTCTGATGCGTTTCAGGTCGGTTCGGCGTGTCAAGCGACGCCCGGCCGACAGCAGGATGCTTGCCACACTCTTCTAGGAATGAATGCGACTGGCCCACGATGCCGAATTCCCGTACAAATGCTGCATTGCACAAGATGATGAGATGGGCATGATGTCCTTGGACGCGGAGAAGGCTATGTCTGCGGGACAGAAGATTGCCGAGGATCGCGTCGCGCTGGTCATTCCGACGCTGAACGCGGCGAAACATCTCGACACCCTGCTTCCGGCCCTGCGGATGCAGTCCTTCCAGCCGCGATCCGTCCTCGTCATCGATTCCAGCTCGACCGATGACACGGTGGCCCGCTTCCAGGCGGCCGGGGCCGAGGTGGTGGTCATCCCGAAGTCGCAATTCGACCATGGCGGCACCCGCCAGCGCGCGGTCAACCGCCTGTCGCCGCGGATCGAGGTGGTCGTCTTCCTGACCCAGGATGCGGTGCCGGCCGACAGCGAGACCCTCGCCCGGATCGTCGCCGCCTTTGCCGACCCCGAGGTCGGCGTCGCCTATGGCCGGCAGCTGCCGCATCTCGGCGCCGGGGCGATCGAGGCCCATGCCCGGCTGTTCAACTATCCGCCCGAAAGCGCCGTGCTTCGGCCGCAGGATGCCGCGGCCGCCGGGATCAAGGCGAGCTTCTGCTCCAACTCCTTCGCCGCCTATCGCCGGCGGGCGCTGGAGATGGTCGGCGGCTTCCCCTCCGGCACCATCTTCGGCGAGGACGCGGCGGTGACCGGCCGGATGCTGCTGTCGGGCTGGGCCAAGGCCTATGTCGCCGACGCCCAGGTGCATCATTCGCACAGCTACGGCCTGGGCGAGGAGTTCCGCCGCTATTTCGATGTCGGCGTGATGCACGCCCGCGCCCCCTGGCTGCTGGAGCGCTTCGGCAAGGCCGAGGGCGAAGGGAAACGCTTCGTGCAGTCGGAGCTGCGCCACTTGGCCCGGCACCAGCCGATGGCGATCCCGTCCGCCATCCTGCGCACCGTGATCAAGCTCGCCGCCTATCACTGCGGCCGCCGCGAGGCGCGGATCCCGCGCCCGCTGAAGCGCCGGATCAGCCTGAACCGGCGCTACTGGGCCTGATGGGCGCGGGGACGCCGCCCCGCACGGGTGTGGCATAGGCCCCTCTTCCCGGCCGGTCCGCGATCTGCTTTAGAGAGGTGATGAGCAAGCCAGCCCCCGACCGTCCGACACCCGACCGTCCCAATGCGGCGCAGATCGCGTCGCCCTCCTACCGCCTGCCGGAGCTCGACCAGGACTTCCTGCTCGGCGATTCCATGCGCGGCGTGCGCCTGATGCTGGAATACGCCAAGGCCGAAGAATCCCTGCGCGCCTGGGGCGTGCGCTCCACCATCGTCGTCTTCGGCAGCGCCCGCGCCACCGAGGACGGGCCCGGCCGCCATGCCCATTGGTACGCCCAGGCGCGCGCGTTCGGCCGCATCGCGTCCGAGCGCGGCGGCGCCCTGACCGACCATGGGGGCCTGCGCGACAACGTCATCGCCACCGGCGGCGGCCCCGGCATCATGGAGGCGGCGAACCGCGGCGCGGCCGAAGCCGGCGCGCCGACCATCGGCTACAACATCACCCTGCCGCATGAGCAGGAGCCGAACGCCTATTCCACCCCGGCCCTGACCTTCCGCTTCCACTACTTCGCCATGCGCAAGATGCACCTGGCGATGCGGGCCAACGCGCTGGTGGTGTTCCCCGGCGGCTTCGGCACCTTCGACGAGCTGTTCGAGCTCCTGACCCTGCGCCAGACCGGCAAGTCCTCCTCGCCTCTGCCGATCGTGCTGTTCGACGAGGCCTATTGGCGCGCCGTGATCGGCTTCGACGCGCTGGTCGAGCACGGCATGATCGACGCCCGCGACCTGCAGCTGTTCCACTTCGCCGACAGCGCCGAGGGGATCTGGTCGATCCTGGCCGAGCAGGGGCTGAAGCGGCGGTCGTGACCGCCCGGCCTGCGGCATTTAGCGAGATGTTTGCTCGGATATAACGACGCTGTAAGATCGCGCCCGACAGGCCGGCACCCGCCCGGCCGGCAATCGGGAACAGGACCATGCGGATCACACGACGCGGCTGGCTCGGCGCGCTCCTGGCCGGGGCGCTGGGGGCGGCCATCGGCTTCGGCGCGCCGGCCAGCGCCCAGGCGCAGGACATCACCGTCTTCGCCGCCGCCAGCCTGAAGGACGCGCTGGACTCGATCAACACCCAGTGGCAGGCCGATGCCAAGCACAAGGCCACCATCTCCTACGCCGCCAGCTCGGCGCTGGCGAAGCAGATCGAGGCCGGGGCCCCGGCCGACGTCTTCATCTCGGCCGATCTCGACTGGATGAAGTATTTGGCCGACCGCAAGCTGATCAAGCCGGAGACGCAGGCGACCCTGCTGGGCAACCGCATCGTGCTGGTGGCGCCGAAGGATTCGACGGTGCAGTTGACCATCGCGCCGAATTTCGAGCTGGCCAAGGCGCTCGGCGACGGCCATCTGGCCATGGCCGACGTCAAGGCGGTGCCGGCCGGCAAATACGGCCAGGCGGCGCTGGAGACGCTCGGCGTCTGGGCCTCGGTCAGGGACAAGGTGGCGCAGGCCGAGAATGTCCGCGCCACCCTGGCGCTGGTGTCGCGCGGCGAGGCTCCGCTCGGCATCGTCTACCAGACCGACGCCGCAGCCGATCCGGGGGTCAAGGTCATCGGCACCTTCCCGGCCGACAGCCACCCGCCGATCCTGTACCCGGTGGCGGTTCTGGCCAGCAGCAGCAAGCCCGAGGCCCAGGCCTTCGTCGACTATTTGAAGTCGGCCGCCGCCAGGCCGCTGTTCGAGAAGCAGGGCTTCACGGTGGTGACGCCGTAACGACCGCCATTCCGGAGCGTCCGCAACCTTCCATGTCGTGCCCGGGCTTGACCCGGGCATCCAGGGCGGCCAGTGCTGCTCTCGATGGCCCCTGGATCGCCGGGTCGAGCCCGGCGATGACATAAGAGGGGATGCGACCGCGAGAAAGCGCAATTGTTCGACTTCACCCCCGACGAGCTGACCGCGATCCTGCTGAGCCTGAAGGTCTCGCTCTGGGCCATGGCGGTCAGCCTGCCGCTCGGCGTGCTGGTGGCACTGGCCCTGGCGCGCGGCCGGTTCTGGGGCAAGTCGATCCTGAACGGCGTGGTCCACCTGCCGCTGGTGCTGCCGCCGGTCGTCACCGGCTACATCCTGCTGCTGCTGTTCGGCAAGATGGGGCCGGTCGGCTCCGTCCTCGCCCAGGTCGGCATCGTCTTCTCCTTCCGCTGGACCGGCGCTGCCCTGGCGGCCGGGGTGATGGGCTTCCCGCTGATGGTCCGCGCCATCCGCCTGTCGATCGAGGCGGTGGACCGCCGGCTGGAGGCCGCGGCCGGCACACTGGGCGCCTCGCCCGTCTGGGTGTTCCTGACCGTCACCCTGCCCCTGATCCTGCCCGGGGTGATCGCCGGGGCCATCCTGGCCTTCGCCAAGGCGATGGGCGAATTCGGCGCCACCATCACCTTCGTCTCCAACATCCCCGGCCAGACCCAGACCCTGCCATCCGCGATCTACACCTTCACCCAGGTGCCGGGCGGCGACCTCGGCGCGCTGCGCCTGACCCTGGTCTCGGTCGTCCTCTCGATGGCCGCCCTGCTCGCCTCCGAGGTGA
Organism: Inquilinus sp. OTU3971; assembly: GCF_038440215.1. NCBI lineage: Bacteria > Pseudomonadati > Pseudomonadota > Alphaproteobacteria > Rhodospirillales > Rhodospirillaceae > Inquilinus > Inquilinus sp. OTU3971. The sequence goes on from NZ_JASATH010000195.1 coordinate 7,323, forward strand.
TGGCCCGGCGCGCCGGCGTGCAGGTGCACGCGACATGACCCTCGAGGTCGACATCCGCCACCGCCAGGGCGATTTCACGCTCGACATCGGCTTTCGCAGCGAGGGCCGGCTGACCGCGCTGTTCGGCCGCTCCGGCGCCGGCAAGACCTCGGTGGTCAACGTCATCGCCGGGCTGGTGCGGCCGCAGCACGGAAGGGTGGTGGTCGACGGCCGCCCGCTGGTCGACACCGAGCGCCGCGTGTTCCTGCCGCCGCACCGCCGACGCATCGGCTATGTCTTCCAGGAGGGCCGGCTGTTCCCGCATCTGACGGTGCGGCAGAACCTGCTCTACGGCCGCTGGTTCACGCCGAAGGCGGAGCGCGGCGCCGAGTTCGGCCGCGTCGTCGAGATGCTCGGCATCGGCCCCCTGCTCGATCGCCGGCCGGCGCTGCTGTCGGGCGGCGAGAAGCAGCGCGTGGCGATCGGCCGGGCCCTCCTGTCCAGCCCGCGCCTGCTGTTGATGGACGAGCCGCTGGCCTCGCTGGACGAGGCGCGCAAGGCCGAGATCCTGCCCTATGTCGAGCGGCTGCGCGACGAGGCGCGGATCCCGATCATCTATGTCAGCCACGCCCTCGGCGAGGTGACCCGGCTGGCCACCACGCTGGTGGTGCTGGCCGAGGGCCGGGTGGCCGCGTCAGGGCCGGTGGCCGAGGTGATGGGCCGGGCCGACCTGTTCCCGCGGGCCGAGGCCGGCGCGGTGCTGGAGGCCGCGGTCGAGGACCATGACGACCGCTGGCAGCTGACCCGGCTGCGCGTCGCCGCCGGCTTCCTGACCGTGCCACGGGTCGAGCTGCCGCCCGGCAGCCGGGTGCGCATCCGCATCCGCGCCCGCGACGTGATGCTGGCCACCCGCGCGCCGGACCATCTGAGCGCGCTGAACGTGCTGCCGGCGACGGTGACGGCGATCACCACCGGCGACGGCCCGACCGCCGATATCCGCCTGGACTGCGCCGGCGACGGGCTGGTGGCCCGGCTGACCCGCCGTTCGGTCGAGGCGCTGGAGCTGGCCCCCGGCCGGCCGGTGCATGCGGTGATCAAGAGCGTCGCCTTCGACCGCCACAGCATCGGCGGCGCCCTGCGCAGCGGCCCGAACGGCGCCGATGCGGAGCTGGAGAGCGGCTGAGCTGCCGCTCTCGCATCGAGCCGCAGGAGGGGCCCCCTCGGCGCGGCACGGGGGCTCCGTTTGCGCAGCCCCTGTCAGTAGCTCAGCCCGGCACCGAAGCGGTACAGCGGCGCCCGGCTGTCATAGGGCGCGTCCGAGGCCTGGGCCAGGACGGCGGCCATCGACGACGGCAGCTCGAAGGGCAGCCGGCCGCGCGGCCGGGCCCGGCCCTGCAGCACGTCGAGCAAAGCGTCGTCGGTGATGCCGAAATTGCCGATCAGCGCCGTCGCCCGGTCGCGCACATTCCCCAGGATCGCCGGCCGGTCCAGATAGACCGTGACGATGGTCGGCACCGCCGCCGCGGCCCGTTTGATCGCCTCGTAATCGGCGTCGCCGTCGCGGAAATCCAGCCGCCCCTCATGCTGCCGGCTGCCGAAGGTGTAGTTCGGGTGCAACGTCTCGAACGGCGCCGCCGCCCGCACCAGGGCGAAATCGGCAAGGCGCGGGTCGGCGACCACGGTGAAGCCATGCGCCCGCACCGTCGCCGCGTCCACGCCGTGCAGCCAGACCCGCCGCAGCGACGGGCTCAGCGGCAGGATCGGGCGGCGATTCTGCCCCGGCCGCCAGGCGCTGCCATCCGCCGCCGCCACCAGCGGCCCGCGGGCGGCGGGACGGTTCTCCAGCAGCACCAGCGAGGCCTGTTGCGCCGCGCGCCCCTCGGCCGTGAAGCGGGCATTGCCGGCGATGCGCCCAGCCGCCGCCGCGTCGACATAGGGGTTCTCGAACAGGCCGAGCTGGAACTTCTGCACCAGAATGCGGACCACCGACTGGTCCAGGCGCCGCTCGCTCACCTGGCCGTCATGCACCGCCTGCACGATCGGCGCCGGGTCGTCGTTGGTGCCGCCGAACTGGTCGATGCCGGCGTCGATCGCCTTGACGAAACGCTGCTGGACCGTGGCCTGCTCCATCCCCCAGGGCGTGCCGAAGCCGGCGAAGCCCGGCGCCTGCCCGTCCGGCCAGCCGTCACGGCAGTTGGCGTCGCAGTCCTGGGTGATCGCCCAGTCGCTGAGGATCAGCCCGTCGAAGCCGTAGCGGCCGCGCAGCAGGTCGGTCAGCAGCTGCTTGCTGAAGCCGGCGCCGACGCGCTCGAGCGGCCGGCCGAACAGGGTCAGGCCGGAGGGCGGCACCGAATAGGTCGGCATCACCCCGGCCACGTCGGCGGCGAAGGCGCCGTGGAAGGCGCGGACATGGTCCTGGAAGCGGCCGGCCGGGAAGGTCAGGTCCTGGCCGTAGTGGTTGTGGCCGTCGAAGCCGTCGACCGCGGCGCCGTAGCCGACCCAGTGCTTGACCACAGCGACGACGCTGCCGCGGTTCAGGCCGCGCTCGCCGTTCTGGAAGCCGGCGACATAGGCCTCGACCAGGCGGCTGGCCAGGTCCGGATCCTCGCCGAAGGTGCCGTTGATGCGCGGCCAGCGCGGCTCGGTCGACAGGTCGGCCTGTGGCGACAGAGTCATGCGCAGGCCGATCGCCTCGTATTCCTGCCGGGCGATGTCGCCGAAGCGGCGCACCAGCCGGGGGTCGCCGATCGCGGCCAGGCCGGTCGTCTCCGGCCATTGCGAGAAGGCGTTGTTCGCGACGCTGGCGCCGGGGACGTACTGGAAATGGTTGCGGGGGTCGGAAGCGAGCATCACCGGAATGCCCAGCCGGGTCTGCTCGGCCACTGCCTGCGCCTGGTTGGCGGCCTGGGCCTGGGCCTGCGCCGTGCCGGCCAGGCGGCTGATCATGGCCCCGACATGCCGGCCGCCGATCAGCGCCGACAACGAATCCGCAGTCCAGCCGTCGCCCGTCGCGGTCGACGCCGCCGTGGCGTGCAGCATCTGGCCGGCCTTCTCCTCCAGCGTCATGCGCCGGACCAAGTCCTGCGCCCGCAGCGCGGCCGGCAGGCGGCGGTCCTCATAGGGGTCCAGGCGGCCATTGCGGTTCAGGTCGCGGTACTGGAACCCTCGCTCCGACAGGATCGGGGCCAACCTCGACTCCAGGGGCGGCGCGGCGTCGGCGAGCGCCGAGCCGGCCGCCAGCCATCCACCGAGGCCAAGCATGGCGACGGCGGGCCAGGTTCGTGACAAGGGCATCTTCTCTCCCCTCTGCTGGGTTGCTGATTCCGAAACTCGTTTTGCTAAACCTACCAATCACTCGGTAAGTTTACCAAGCCGGAACCGGCGCGGCGCTCTGCAAGGCGGCGCGGCCGTGCTAGAGAGCGAGATGCGTTCGAAGACCCCCGCCGATCCGACCGCGCACCCCGAAGGCCCGAAGACCCGGCGGTCGCCCAAGGGGCAGCAGCGGCGCCAGCAGATCCTGGATGCGGCCATGGAGATGTTCGCCCAGGGCGGCTATGCCGGGACCTCGATCGCCTCGATCGCGGAGAAGGCGGGCCTGACCCTGCCCGGGCTTCTGCACCATTTCCCCAGCAAGATGTCGCTGCTGCTGGCGGCGATGGAGGAGCGCGACCACGAGACCGGGCGCCTGCTCGCCGCCGAGACGGAGGATCGCGACCCGCGGACCGGCCGGCGGCTCTCCCCGGAAGGGCTGACCTGGCGGCGGGTGCTCGACGACGCCCGCCGGGTGGTGCGCCACAACGCCGGCAAGCGGAACCTGGTCCAGGTCTTCGCCATCCTCAACGGCGAGAGCCTGATCGACGGCCATCCGGCGCAGCCCTTCTTCCGCCGGCGCTCGGCCTATCTGCTGTCCTTCATGCAGGCAGCCTTCCGGGCCGGCATCGACGCGGGGGAGCTGCGGCCGGACCTCGACCCGCAGCAGCTCGCCTATGAGCTGATCGCGATGATGGACGGGCTGCAGATCCAATGGCTGCGCGACCCCGACACCGTCGATCTGGCCGCGGGCTTCGACGCCTATATCCGGCGCCTGGAGCAGAGCATCCAGGCCCGGCCAGGCGGCGCCGGGCCGGACGGTTGACCACACGCTATATTCTATGGAATATATCGCTTCGGGCATTCGGGCACTCCCCGACAGCCTCCCAGGTTGCGTGCCGGTCCCGTCCCAAGCCCGGCGCGCGGCCCAGCCTTGCGGGGCGGCGGTTCTTCCGCCGCCCCTTTTTCTTGAACGGGCCAGAATCGTTCCCATATCGGGAACATCGCTGTTGATCCCAGATTGGGATCACCCTACGATGTCCCATGCAGATCATCGCGAAGCGGACGCTGAAGCAGTTCTGGGAGACCCATCCCCAAGCGGAAGTGCCGTTGCGGAACTGGTTCACGCTGGTCAGCAAGGCGGAATGGGCCGGGCCGGCCGAGGTGAAGGCGATGTTTGGCACGACCGTCGACTTCCTCGGCGACAACCGCCTGATCTTCGACATCTCGGGGAACCGCTATCGGCTCATCGTCCATGTCGCCTACCCGTTCCGCCGCGTGCTGATCGAGTTCGTCGGGACGCACAAGGACTACGACAAGATCGACCCGGAGACCGTGTGATGAACATCCGTCCGATCCGCACCGAAGAAGACTACGACTGGGCGATCGCTGAGATCGCCCGGTACTTCGAGGCTCAGCCCGATCCCGGCACGCCGGATGGCGATCGCTTCGACGTCCTCGCGGCCCTGATCGAAGACTACGAGGCGAAGCACTGGCCGATCGAGCCGGCCGATCCCGTCGACGCTATCCGCTATCGGATGGAAACGGGCGGCTTCCGGCAAGCCGATCTGGCCCGGGTGCTCGGCTCGCGGTCCCGAGCCTCGGAAATCCTGAATCGCAAGCGGCCGCTGACGATCGACATGGCATGGCGTCTGCACAAGGAATGGAAGATTCCCGCCGAGGCGCTCATCGTCCCCTATCATACCGGCGCGTGACCCGACGCCGGCCCAAGGTTTGTCGACAAACTGCATTCCACCGGCCTATCATCCGGGCCGGATCGAGAGGCAGGGAAGGGCACGTCTTTGGCGCGACCGGCGAAACCACAGGACAAGAGCGCCGAAGCCGGCGAGACCAAAGCCCGCGGCGGCGGCGTCGCCAAGGTCTATGAGGCGCTGAAGCACGACATCCTCGACCTGGTGCTGGCCCCCGGCTCGGCGCTGGACGAGACCCGCATCGCCGAGCGGTTCGGCCTGTCGCGCACGCCGATCCGCGAGGCGCTGGTGCGGCTGGCCGCCGACGGGCTGGTCGCCACCCTGCCGAACCGCAACACCATCGTCGCGCCGATCGACTTCTCCACCCTGCCCGCCCATTTCGACGCGCTGACCCTGATGCACCGGGTCACCACCCGGCTGGCTGCCCTGCGCCGCAGCGCCAAGGACCTGGAGGAGATCCGCCTGCACCAGACCGCCTTCGGCCGGGCGGTGGCGGCGGCCGACGCGATCGGCATGGCTGACGCCAACCGCGACTTCCATCTGGCGATCGCCCGCGCCGGCCGCAACCGCTACTACACCGAGCTGTTCGGCCGGCTGCTGGACGAGGGCCGGCGGTTGAACCGGATCTACTACGCCTCCTTCGACGACCACCTGCCGGCCGAGTTCGTGGCCGAGCACGATGCGATCATCCAGGCCATCGTCGAGCGCGACGCCGACCGCGCCGACGGCCTGGCCTGCGCCCATGCCGGGCAGGTGGTGCGCCAGATCCAGGGCTTCCTGGCCAGCGGCGTCGCCGGCGACGTCGTCCTGGGCCCGACGGCCGAGCCCGCCCAGCCCGCGATGCCGGCCTGAGATGGCCGGCATCGCCATCATCGGCGGGGGCGTGATCGGCTGCGCGACGGCCACTTGGCTGGCGGCCGACGGGCACGAGGTCACGGTCTATGAACGCCGGCCGGAGGACCGCCATGCCTCCGCCGGCAATGCCGGGCTGCTGGCCTTCCCCGAGATCACGCCTTTGGCCCGGCCGGGCGTGCTGAGATCGGTGCCGCGCTGGCTGATGGACCCGCTAGGCCCGCTGGCCCTGCGCTGGCGCGACCTGCCGGCGCTGACGCCCTGGCTGCTGCGCTTCCTGGCCGCGGCCCGGGCGGAGCAGGTGGAGCGGTCGACCGCGGCGCTGGGCGGGCTGATGCGCGGGGCGCTCGACGACCATCACGAGCTGGCCCGCCGCGCCGGCTTGTCGGGCCATCTGCGCCAGACCGGGGCGATCGACATCTACGACACCGAGGCCAGCTTCCGCGCCGCCCTGCCGGAATGGGAGCTGCGCCGTCGCCTCGGCGGCTACGACTTCGAGCCGCTGACGCCGGACCAGGCCCGCGCTTTGGTGCCCGACCTCGCCAGCGGCTTCGCCCGCGCCGTGCTGTGCCGGGCCTATTGGATGGTCGACAGCCCGCTCGGCGTACTGCAGGGCCTGCGCCGTAGCCTCGGCGACCGGCTGGTTGCGGGCACGGTCTCTTCCGTCGAGTCCGGTGCGGAGAGCGTCGCGGTCCGGCTGGCCGGCGGCACGTCCCGCAGCTTCGACAAGGTCGTGGTCTCCGCCGGCGTGTGGTCGCGCGAGATCGTCCGCGGCCTCGGCCTCAAGGTGCCGCTGGAGACCGAACGCGGCTACAACACCACGATCCCGGAAGCGCCGCTGCGCCTGCCGATGCCGGTGGTGTTCGCCGATCACGGCTTCGTCGCCTCGCCGCTCTCCGACGGCCTCCGCATCGGCGGAGCGGTGGAGCTGGCGGCTGTCGATGCCCCCGCGAACCTCGCCCGCGCCCGGTCGCTGCGGCAGAAGGCCAGGGCCTATCTGCCGGCGATCCCGGAGGCCGGCGGCACGGAATGGATGGGCCGCCGCCCCTCCACCCCCGACAGCCTGCCGGTGATCGGCCAGCATCCACGCGACCCGCGCATCGTCTTCGCCTTCGGCCATGGCCATCTCGGCCTGACCCTGTCGGCCGCCACCGCCCGCCTCGCCGCCGGCCTCCTGTCCGGCACGCCGGCCCCCGCCGCTTTCGGCATCGAACGGTTCCAGTGAGAGTGCCATGACCAAGAGCAGCTTCTTCTGCATCGACGCCCACACCTGCGGCAACCCGGTCCGCGTCGTCGCCGGCGGCGCCCCGCCCTTGAAGGGCGCGACGATGAGCGAGAAGCGCCAGGCCTTCATCGCCGAATACGACTGGATCCGCACCGGGCTGATGTTCGAGCCGCGCGGCCATGACGTGATGTCGGGGTCGATCCTCTATGCCCCGACCCGCGACGATGCCGATGCCGCCATCCTGTTCATCGAGACCTCCGGCTGCCTGCCGATGTGCGGCCACGGCACCATCGGCACGGTGACGGTGATGGTCGAGGAAGGGCTGGTGCGGCCGAAGGTGCCGGGCAAGCTGCGGCTGGAGGTGCCGGCCGGCATCGTCGACGCCGAATACGAGCAGGACGCCGCCGGCCACGTCACCTCGGTGCGCATCCGCAACGTGCCGTCCTTCCTTTACAAGGAGAAGCTGGAGTTCGAGCTGCCGGAGATCGGCCCGCTGGTGGCGGACATCGCCTATGGCGGCAACTTCTACGCCATCATCGAGCCGCAGCCGGGCTATGCCGACCTGGAGGCGCTGTCGGCCGGCGAGATCCAGCGCCTGTCGCCGATCGTCCGCCGGGTGGTGAACGAGCGCGCCGACATGGTGCATCCGGAGGACCCTACCATCCGCGGCCTGCGCCATGTGCAATGGACCGGCCGGCCGAAGCATCCGGAGGCGCATGCCCGCAACGCCGTGTTCTACGGCGAGAAGGCGATCGACCGGTCGCCCTGCGGCACCGGCACCTCGGCCCGCATGGCCCAGCTGGCGGCGCGCGGCCAGCTGAAGACCGGCGACGCCTTCGTGCATGAAAGCATCATCGGCAGCCTGTTCCACGGCCGGGTCGAGGGCACGGCCAAGGTGGGGCCCTTTGACGCGATCATCCCGTCGGTCGCCGGCCAGGCGTGGCTGACCGGCTACAACACCATCTTCCTCGACGACCGCGACCCCTTCGTCCGCGGCTTTACGGTCATGTGACGGCGGCGCCCGCTCCGCCACTGTATGGGCCGGAGCCACCGCCCCCCCCCCAAAAACGGCGCGGCGTTTAGCAAACACCCCCC
>NZ_JASATH010000196.1:0-15314 GCF_038440215.1 Inquilinus sp. OTU3971
GGCGCGGACCCTAGAAGGTGAAGGTGAACTTGTCGCCCGAACCGGTCGCCGAGGTGCCGAACATGTTGGTCACCCGGATGTCGACCGTGCCGAAGCCGAGGGGCGACGTCGCGGTGATGTAGGAGCCATCGGGGGCCACGGTCGGCAACCCCACCGCGAAGCCGCCGAAATCCACCACGCAGTCGGGGGTAAAGGTCGAGCCCGACGCCGGCAGGATCGTCACCTTGGTGCCCCAGTTGCCGCTGGTCGGGTTGACCGAGGCGACGGCGGGGACGGCGGGCGGCGGGACCTGCGGGGCGCGCAGCAGCTTCAGATAGGTGTTGGCGTCGTGCTGGAACCCGACCTGCGCCATGAACTGCTGCACATCCGTGGTGTCGGTATCGGGATAAGGATCCAGGAACTGCAGCGGCGACTCCGTGTTCAGCGGCGGCTGCTGGGTCGGCTGGACATAGACGTTGCCGTTGGTCAGGGCGGCGGCGGCGGCCAGCAGGACGCCGACGTCGTTCGTCAGCTCCGCGGTCGGGCCAGGCCCCGGCGGGTTGGCCGTCGGCCCGGGATAGAAGGGCTGATTGATCAACGGGTCCAGGGGCAGCTTCCAAAGCGTCGCCCAGGCGTTCGGCACCAGGTCGTATTTGTTGTAGATGCAGACGGCAGTCGGGAACTGCTTGTCGAACCAGGCGGCGAAGGCGGCATCGCCCGATGTCGGGGCGGCGAAGGTGTAGGGCTGGATGCTTGCGATCGGCAGCTTGCCGGCCGAGACCTGGTGCTGCAGGTACAGCGCGAGCGTGGTTGCCATCGCCCCGCCCAGGCTGTGGCCGACGACATAGAGCGTGTGGGGTTTCAGCTTCGCAAGCTGCTGCTGCAGGTCGGTGCCCACGGTGATTTCCTTGAACGCCGCCATCGCGCCCTTGGAGATTTTGGGTTGCGGCCCGGGGTACGGTGTGCCGCCGGCGGGGAAGTCGTGCAGCTGCCCGACCTCCAGATCCTCCAGCTGGTCCATCAGGTCGCCCATCTGGGTGCCGCGCAGCACCAGCGCGTAGACCGAGTTGTCGTTGCGGTCGTTCGGCCCCTGCGCGATATAGGCCAGGTTGGCGTCGTCCTCGGTCAGCCCGACCCAGTTCACGCTCCACTGGCCCTGGGTGGCCAGGTCCTTGTCGGCGAGCTGGGCGGCAATGCCTTGCCTGATCCGGGTGGCGTGCTCGTCCGGCTTCTCGCCCGAAGGCCGCGGCTCGGACCCGTCCGAGGCCAGCGCCGCCAGGGTCATCATGATCTGAGTGGTGGAATAGTCTGGCATTGCGGCAATCCTTTTGTTCAAATGCGCCAACAAAAAAGGAAAAATACTTCTGAATTCCAAGATGCGTCTGGGCGAGTACTGGCGCGGATACCGCCGACGCCAGTAGGAAACATCTCTCAAAGAAATGCAACCGCGTTGTCGTGACGATCGGGCGGCAAGGGATGGGCGCGGTCATCGGGCGCCCTCCCGGATGGAGGCGATGTTCGCCTCATAGGCGGCCGGGCCGCCGCGGAACACGGCGGAGCCGGCGACCAGCGTGTCCGCCCCCGCCGCGGCCGCCACCGCAGCCGTCTCCGGCGTCACCCCGCCATCGACCTCGAGCCGGATCGGCCGGTCGCCGATCATGGCGCGGATGCGGCGGATCTTCCCGGCCATCGCCGGGATGAAGGCCTGGCCGCCGAAGCCGGGATTGACCGTCATCACCAGGATCAGGTCCAGCCGGTCCAGCACATGCGCCACCGCCTCCGCCGGGGTCGCCGGGCACAGCGCCACCCCGGCCTGCTTGCCGAGCGACCGGATGTGCTGCAGCGACCGGTCGAGATGCGGCCCGGCCTCGGCATGCACGGTGATGACGTCGGCGCCGGCCCTGGCGAAGGCGTCGAGATAGGGGTCGGCCGGGGCGATCATCAGATGCACGTCGAACACCCGGTCGCTGTGCGGCCGCAGCGCCTTCACCACATCCGGCCCGATCGTCAGGTTGGGCACGAAATGCCCGTCCATCACGTCGATATGGATCCAGTCGGCGCCGGCCTGAACGACCGCGCGCACCTCCTCGCCCAGCCGGGCGAAATCGGCGGACAGGATCGAGGGGGCGATGACGGTGTTCACAGCTTGGCCTCCACTTCGGGCGGCTCGGCCGAGAACACGCGGCTGGCGCGGATGTCGGCCTCGGCCAGGGTGACGAAATCCTCGACCGTCAGATCGGGCGTCCTGTCGCGCACCAGCCGGTTGGCCTGGCGCAGCCGGGCGCGGTCCAGCGCGTTGCGGATCGACCGGCCGTTGGCGAAATGCGGCAGGCGGATGCGGCGGGCGACATAGTCGCGGAACGCGGCCAGCGCCTCCGGGCTGAAGCGATAGTTCTGCCGCGCCAGCATGCCCTCGCCGATCGTGATCAGCTCCTCCTCGGAGAAATCCGGGAACTCGACGTGGTGGGCGATGCGCGAGCGGAAGCCGGGATTGCTGGTGAAGAACTTCTCCATCCGGTCGGCATAGCCGGCGACGATCACCACCAGATCCTCGCGCTGGTTCTCCATCACCTGCAGCAGGATCTCGATCGCCTCCTGGCCGTAGTCGCGCTCGTTCTCCGGCCGGTACAAATAGTAGGCCTCGTCGATGAACAGCACGCCGCCCATCGCCCTTTTGAGGATCTCCTTGGTCTTCGGCGCGGTGTGGCCGATGTACTGGCCGACCAGGTCGTCGCGGGTGACCGAGACCAGGTGCCCGCGCCGGACATAGCCGAGCCGGTGCAGGATGTCGGCCATCCTGAGCGCCACGGTGGTCTTGCCGGTGCCGGGGTTGCCGGTGAAGCTCATGTGAAGGGTCGGCGCCTCGGCGCCGAGGCCGAGCCGGCGGCGGATGCGCTCGACCAGCAAGAGGGCGGCGATCTCGCGGATCCGGGTCTTCACCGGCACCAGCCCGACCAGCTCGCGGTCCAGCGCCTCGAACACCTCGTCGATCCGGGTCTCGGCGAATTCCCGGGCGAGGTCGATGCGGGTGTCGGGCGCGGCGAGGGCGGCTTCGGTCATGGCGGGCCTCTTTCCTTCCACACTCCCCCTCCCCCCGCGGGAGGGGGTAGGGGGAGGGGGTGTCGATGCAGAGCGCGGGCTGGGATCGGCGGGGGCGAGTGTCGGGGCGCGATCACGGGAGGTCGCACTGCCGGCGCCCATACCCCTCCCCCTACCCCCTCCCGCAAGGGGAGGGGGAGGATGAAAACCTCACCCGGCCGGCCCCGCCACCAGCCGCGTCGTGTACCGGATGCTCCGCCCCTCCACCTCCTGGCGCTCCAGGGCGAAGCGCGCCTCCTCCGGCGGGCGGTTCACGAGGAACGAGATCCGCACCGACTCCCAGCCGGGGCTGGCGTCGAAGCCGGAGATGCGGATGTAGCGGTCGCCATAGGCCTTGCGGCACGACGCCAGCTCGGTCATCACCGCGGCGGCGTCGCGGATGTCGAACATCGGCAGGTCCCACATCTCCCAATAGGTGTTGCGGGGGTGCGGGTCGTCGGTGAACTCGATGTTCACCGCCCAGCCATTGTCGATGCAGTACTGCACCTGGTCGGTGATCTGCCGGTCGGTCAGGTCGGGCAGGAACGAGAAGCATCCCTGGGTGATGCGCATGGCGGCCTCCTCAGCTGGCGGCGGTGACGGCCGGCACGAAGTCCGGCGTGTCGGTCGAGGCGTAGTCGAAGGTGACGTCCTTCCAGACGTCGAGGGCCTGGCGCAGCGGCTGGCAGTGCCGGGCGGCGTCGACCAGGATCTGCGGTCCCTCCACCTTGGTGTCGCGGCCCTCGTTGCGGGCCAGGATCATGGCCTCCAGCGCGACCCGGTTGGCGGTGGCGCCGGCCTGGATGCCCATCGGGTGGCCGATGGTGCCGCCGCCGAACTGCAGCACCGTGTCCTCGCCCAGATAGTCCAGCAGTTGATGCATCTGCCCGGCATGGATGCCGCCGGACGCCACCGGCATCACCTTGCGCAAGCTGGCCCAGTCCTGGTCGAAGAAGATGCCGTTCTCCAGCTTGGCCGGCAGATGGTCCTCGCGCAGGATGTCGTAGAAGCCGCGGGTGGTGTTCGGGTCGCCCTCCAGCTTGCCGACCACGGTGCCGGCATGGATGTGGTCGACGCCCGCGAGGCGCATCCACTTGGCGATCACCCGGAACGACACGCCATGCGACTTCTGCCGGGTGTAGGTGCCGTGGCCGGCGCGGTGCAGATGCAGGATCATGTCGTTGCGCCGCGACCATTTCGACATCGACTGGATCGCGGTGTAGCCGATCACCAGGTCGATCATGACGATGACGCTGCCCAGCGACTTGGCGAACTCCGCCCGCTCGTACATGTCCTCCATGGTCGCGGCGGTGACGTTCAGATAGGTGCCCTTGATCTCGCCGGTCACCGCCTGGGCCCGGTTCACCGCCTCCATGCAGTACAGGAACCGGTCGCGCCAGTGCATGAAGGGCTGCGAGTTGATGTTCTCGTCGTCCTTGGTGAAGTCGAGCCCGCCCTTCAGCGCCTCGTACACCACCCTTCCGTAGTTGCGGCCGGACAGGCCGAGCTTCGGCTTCACCGTGGCGCCCAGCAGCGGCCGGCCGAACTTGTCCAGCCGCTCGCGCTCGACCACGATGCCGGTCGGCGGCCCGTCGAAGGTCTTCACATAGGCGACCGGCAGCCGCATGTCCTCCAGCCGCAGCGCCTTCAGGGGCTTGAAGCCGAAGACGTTGCCGATGATCGACGCGGTCAGGTTGGCGATCGACCCCGGCTCGAACAGGTCCAGGTCATAGGCGATATAGGCGAAGTACTGGCCCGGCTGGTTCGGCACCGGGTCGACCCGGTAGGCCTTGGCCCGGTACTTCTCGCAGGCGGTCAGCCGGTCGGTCCAGACCACGGTCCAGGTGGCCGTGGAGCTCTCGCCCGCCACCGCCGCCGCCGCCTCGACCGGGTCGACCCCGTCCTGCGGCGTGATCCGGAACAGCGCCAGGATGTCGGTGTCCTTCGGCTGGTAGTCGGGCTCCCAATAGCCCATGCGCCGGTATTCCATCACCCCGGCCTTGTAGCGGTCCTTGCCGGTGACGGTGCCGCTCTTGGGGTCGAGACCCTTGGCGTCGAATGTCGTAACGTTCGTGCTCATGGCGCTCTCCTCTCAGGCTGCGGCGCCGATCGCGATGCGCGGGTCGAGCGCGCCGGACCGGTAGCGTTTCGCCATCTCGGGCAGGGGCAGTGGGGTGATCTTCGCGGCCTGGCCGGCGGTGCCGAACTGCTCGTAGCGCTCGCGGCACAGCGCCTCCAGCGCCGCCATCGACGGCTGCAGGAACTTGCGCGGGTCGAACTCGCCGCGCTTCTCCACCGCCACGCGGCGGATCTCGGCGGCCATGGCCAGGCGGCAATCGGTGTCGATGTTGACCTTGCGCACGCCGTGCCTGATGCCGCGCTGGATCTCCTCGACCGGCACGCCCCAGGTCTTCGGCATCTCGCCGCCGAAGCGGTTGAACTGCTCCTGCAGCGCCTCGGGGACGGAGGAGGAGCCGTGCATCACCAGATGGATCTCGGGCAGCCGCTCATGGATCGCCTGGACCACATGCATCGCCAGGATCTCGCCATCCGGCCGGCGCGAGAACTTGTAGGCGCCGTGCGAGGTGCCCATGGCGATGGCCAGCGCGTCGACCCTGGTCTCGCGCACGAAGGCCACCGCCTGGTCCGGGTCGGTCAGCAGCTGGTCGTGGCCGAGCGCGCCCTCGGCGCCGTGCCCGTCCTCGGCCTCGCCCTGCCCGGTCTCCAGGCTGCCGAGCACGCCGAGCTCGCCCTCCACCGACACGCCGACGGCATGGGCCGTGGCGGCGACCCGGCGGGTGATCTCGACGTTGTAGTCCCAGCTGGCCGGGGTCTTGGCGTCGGCCTCCAGCGACCCGTCCATCATCACGCTGGTGAAGCCGTGCTGGATGGCGGACAGGCAGGTGCCGTCGTCGTTGCCGTGGTCCTGGTGCAGGCAGATCGGGATGCCGGGATGCATCGCCTCCGCCGCCTCCACCATCTTCGCCAGCATCAGGTCGCCGGCATAGGACCGGGCGCCGCGGCTGGCCTGCAGGATCACCGGCGCGTCGGCCTTCTGCGCCGCCGCCATGATCGCCAGGATCTGCTCCATGTTGTTGATGTTGAAGGCGGGCACGCCGTAGCCATGCTCGGCGGCGTGGTCCAGAAGCTGTCGCAGCGTGATGCGGGCCATCATGAGTTCCTTGTCTATGGAGCGATCAGGCGTTCCGCTCTATTCGAGTCCCCCCGCGGAGGAGGTCGCTATTCGGAGTCCCCCCTCCCCTTGCGGGAGGGGGCTAGGGGGAGGGGGGTGTCGATCGAAGGGCGCGAAACATGACCAACTCCGGTTCTTGCTGCCCGAACCCCCTCCCCCTGCCCCCTCCCGCGAGGGGAGGGGGGACTAAAAAAGGCTGGGCGGGCCCATCTCGCCTCACACCGCGTGCACGCCCTGGGCGGCCTTGACCATGTGGAAGGCGACCAGGAGCTGGGTGAGGGCGAGGGGGTGGCTGGTCGCGCGGCCGGCGGCGCCGTCGTAGCGGCCGAGGTCGTCGCGCAGATGGCTGGCCTCGGGGATGTGCTCCCAGAGATACTCCTCCACCCGCTCGGCCCGGCGGTCGGAGATCGAGCCGCGGATCTCCAGCACGTCCACCGGCTTGCCCTCGTCGCGGGTCAGCTCGAAGCCGACGCTGCCGTCACCCACCGCCTCGATCAGCCGGGAAAAATTCGGGTGCGGCAGGGTCGGGCGCAGGATATGGGCGACGTCGAGCCGGTGGTCGGTCTCCGGCGCCCCGGCCGAGGAATTGGCGCCGGGCGGGCGCTGGAAGCGGATGACGATGTCGGCGAACAGCCGCTGCGGCCGGATGAAGGTCGGGCTGTCATATTCCCGCTTCTTCAGCGATTCCAGCACCTGCTCGGCGGTGTAGCCGCGCTTCGAGGTATCGCGGTGCACCTTCCAGCGCACCCGCAGCTCCTCCTCCGGGTCGAGGTAGATCTTGACGTCGTAGCAGTCGCGCATCGCCCTTGTGGCGTAGCCGAGCAGCCCTTCCGCGACCACGAACTCCTTCGGCTCGATATATTCCGGCCGGTCCAGCGTGCCCTGGTCGTGGTTGTAGATCGGCTTCAGGATCGGCTGGCCCTGGCGCAGCAGGTGCAAATGCTGCTCCAGGATGTCGACATAGTTGCCGGCGGGGTCCAGCGCCGAGACCCCGTTGCTGGCCCGCTCGCGCCGGTCGTAGCGGTGATAGTCGTCGGTGCAGATCAGGGTGCAGCGCTGCGGCCCCAGGATCTCGGCGATGCCGCGCGACAGCGTGGTCTTGCCGGCGGCGCTGTCGCCGACGATCCCGAGGATGATGGGCCGGTCGAAGGAGGGCTTGGACATTCTGGTCTCCCGTCTCGGGTCGTGATCGGCGAGCCTCGGGCGCGGCTCGGAAGGGTTGGGCCAGCTCCGCCCGGCGGCCTGCGGCTCGCCCCCTCCCCCAGGGGGAGGCGAAGGGGAGGGGGCTGCCTCCGCCCTGGGTGTCGCGGCAGCGGGCGGAGGGGTTGTTGTGAGCGTTGGAGAAGCAGCGCCGGCCTTCCCTTCCTGAGTCCCCCCTCCCCTCGCGGGAGGGGGGTAGGGGGAGGGGGTTGCCGCAGCCGGAGCCGTCCTCGGCAGGTTAGGGACGCTCACCGCCGCATCTCCTGGGGCGCGCCCGGCGTCTCCACATAGGTCGTCAGCACCTGCCACCTCCTGTCCGGCGCGGTCAGCATCAGCGACTGGGTGCGGGTGCTCGTGCCCCGCCGCGACACGCCCTCGAACAAGAGGCCGGTGGTGATGCCGGTGGCGGCGAACCACACCTTGTCGCTGCGCACCAGCTCCTCCACCCCCCACCAGCGGCGGGTGTCGAGCCCGGCCTGGGCCACGGCGGCGCGCTCATGCTCCAGCTGCGGGTCGATGCGGCCCAGGAACTCTCCCCCCAGCGCCCGGATGGCGCAGGCCGCCAGCACCCCCTCGGGCGTGCCGCCGGTGCCCATCAGCGCGTCCACCCCGCCGCCCGGCATGGCGGCGACGATGGCGCCGGCCACGTCGCCGGCGGGGTACAGGGCGACGCGGGCGCCGGCGGCGTGGATCTCCTCCACCAGCCGGCGGTGGCGCGGCTTCTCCAGCACATAGATCGACAGCTCGGAGACGGGCTTGCCCAGCGCCTCGGCCAGCACCTTGAGCTTGTCGCGGGTCGGGGCCAGCGGGTCGATCCGGCCCTTCACCGCCGGGGGCCCGGCGAACTTCTCCATGTAGAAGGCGGGGCCGGGGTCGAACATGGCGCCCTGCGGCGTCATGGCGACGGCGGCCAGCGCATTGGTCTGGCCGTTGGCCAGGTGGCTGGTGCCGTCGACGGGATCGACCGCGATGTCGACGGCGAAGCCGCTCTCGGCGCCGCGGCCCAGCCGCTCGCCCTTGTACAGCTGCGGCGCCTCGTCCTTCTCGCCCTCGCCGATGACGATGCGGCCGTCAATGTCGAGATGGTTGAGGACGGTGCGCATGGCGTCGACCGCGGCGGCGTCGCCCTCGTCCTTGCGGCCACGCCCGATCCAGTCGAAGGCGGCGCGGGCTGCGGCTTCGGTGACGCGGCGCAGCGCGTAGATGAAGCCGTCCTCGGCGATGGCGGCACCGGTCATGCGCATCTCCACCCGATATCCGCACTCCGGCCGGGGCCGGGTGCGGGGCAGGGAGTCTGTCGCTCCCCAGGACGATCAGGATCGGGGAGGGGACAGCGGACCGGAACGCCCACCCGGGTGGGCAGGCGCGATCTTACGGGTGGGGCGGGAGCTACCCGGATGGGTGGGATGGGGCGGGTGGCCTCGGCCGTTCATACGACGCCGGCCGCAACCCCGCCTGCTATGATCGCGAAGAATTCCAGCATCCGATTTTTATGAGAGGAGAGGGTAATGAGGAAAGTCATTCATGCTCTTCTGGGAATTTTGGCTGCATCGACATTGCTTTTTTCCGAGGCGCAATCGCGGGGCATGAAGTTGACGATGTATGCCGACGGTCATTCATGCCCCGGCGATTGCGACGCTCACGTTGTCATGAACGCGGAGGACAATGGCTCTCGCTTCGCCTTCGCGCCCGACAGCAGCCGCTCCGCTCCGGCGGACTGCCGCAACGGGCAGCAATGCCGGATCTGCTTCGGGGAGGGTGACGACAGCTGCATGCCGGCGCTGTACCGCGGCGGCGGCCCGCCGGCGGGCACCTTCGACTTCACGCCGGCCTTCTATGATGCGACATGCGGCAGGACCGACATTCCCGCCGCCCTGGCCCGGAAATGTGCCGAGCTGGATCGTGCCGTGCAGAGCCGCGATGGCGGCGTCAGCTATGCCGATCGCATCAATTGCTTCAAGGAGCCGACGAATCCGCGTTGCGTCGAGGTGATGGCGAAGGCCGAGGCCGACAAGGCGGCCGACCAGCCGAAGCGGCAACAGTGCCTGGCGCTTGGCGAGGAGCGGTACAATGCCCAGCAGCCATCGGCGGAGAAGCGGTCCGAGGGCTGCAACTACTCCCGCGAGCGGCGCGGCGGTCCCAACAGCAGTGGGCTGACCTGGCGCGTCCTGCTGCCGGCCGCGTGCCCCTCCGGCAGCTTTGTCGGGAGGGATGGCCTGGATTGCTGCTCGGAAAGTGTCCGCTTCGCAGCGGCCATCAAGCCCGAGTGCTCGCGCTTCTTTCTCAGGCCGTAGGGATCGGGGTCTCCAAGGTTGCGGTCGATCCAGTCGAAGGCGGCGCGGGCGGTGGTGTCGCGGCGCAGCGCTCAGCCGCCCTCGGCGATGGCGGCACCGGTCATGCGCATCTCCACCCGATATCCGCACTCCGGCCGGGGCCGGAGTGCGGGGCGGGGAGTCTGGCGCCCCCCAGGAATGTCAGGATCGGGGAGAGGGCAGCGGACCGGAACGCCCACCCGGGTGGGCGGGCGCGATCTTACGGGTGGGGCGGGACCTGCCCGGATGGGTGGGGGTGTTTTGAGCGCATTCTGAAGAATTTTCGCCCTGATCTCGCATACAGAGAACGCCGTGCTACCCTTCCAATGTTCATTCGATCAATTTCAGCTCTCCCAATCCGCTTCAATTGTTCTTCGTCCTTCTTTCCAAACGCCTGTTGCAACAAAGGTAGCTAGATTGGTTGCGGCCTCTTCTACTCGTTCATTGGAGACGCGTGTTCGCAGCCGCTGAAGTTCGTTTGCATAGCCCCTTGCGAGCTCACGGGAGTCGGCTTCCGAATGGAATTTCCTAAATGAAGCGACATGCCCTTCCGCCAAAGCTACGATTGGATAGGTATCTGTCTCTTCACTTTCCTGTTTCTGATCTCTAAAGTTTTTGACTGCCTCAGCTATAAGGGGCTCAGCAGCTTCCCATGTGTTCGCTCTCTCTGCTATAATTAAAAGTTGTTGAGCATAAGCATGTTCTATTTGAGAAGATATGTGAGCCAGCCTCGCTGTCCTGAGCATTTGAAGGGCTTCTTCATGCCGATTGAAGCCTCTTAACGCCAGGCCATATTGGAGCCAATATAGGCCGTCTATATGAAATATAGTTTCAAATTCCGAATATACCGATCGAACACGATCTTCGTTATCACGCATCATGCGTCGGATAAATCGATTGTTTATGATCGATTTAAATATGAAGCCTTCCGATCTATTTGTATGTTGAATGACCGGGGTGTTGAAGTCCGCAAAGGAATGCAGAAGCGATACGATGCAATCTCTAATCAGCTCTGGGTTTACAATTTTTTCAAATAACTCTCTGATATAAACAGAGTGCCGCGCCAATAGTTGGCCATTTGATAATTGTATTACTCCGTCCATTTCTCCAATCAATGTAGAAAGATCAGATTTAACGCCATTGAATTGTATCGCTCTTCCGGCAATACTGATGGACAGCGGAACGCGGTGTATGGTGCTGAGTCCTACGGTAATCAGCAGTTTTACGTGCTCTTCAGAGCCAATTTCGGCATAGTCTCTTCGTATTATGTCAACGAATCCAACTCCATTTGTTGTTTCAAGCAAAGCGACCAATAATTGTCTGCTAGATTTGTCAAATAACTCCTTTCTTCGTTGCTTTTGTGTCATTGATTCTAGTCTTGTCCATGGACCAAATTTCTTTAGTTTTCCTAGAATTAAATCGATATCGCTTCTCTGGAATTTATCTACCTTAATTGTTATGGGTGAAAATTCTGAAAACATGTCTTGTAGTCGACGTTTCCATATATTTTGTCTTTCCGAAAATACTAATATGCCAAGATTCATCTTGTTTCTATGAATGATATCGTATAAATCTCTCGCAACAACATCAAGTCTGTCCACAAAAATGTAATACGGTTTCGTATTTATATCTTCAAGTGATTGAATGATATTTCCAATTTCTGTGTCTGAGTCTCGGAGAAAATATACCGGACTATCTGTATTCTTGCTGAGAGCCAGCGCAGTGCACATAAGCGTCGTTGTCTTTCCACAACCTGCGGGTCCAAGCAAACCAATTAAGCTTCCTGTTTTAGGGTTTCTCTCTATCAGGCCCAGGAATTCATCCAATAGAGAAATATTTGCAGGCACCTCATCCAGAATGTCGTCCCACTTTGGCTTAAACCCCCTGTAAAATTGACGAATGGCTCCCTTAGAACTATATGATGATCGAGGAAGCGTATCCAAGCCAACAACAGTAATAGAGTTAAGCGCTCTTTGCCTGTTTGATGGAAGATTTGTTGCGAATTTCTTCAATTCCGGTCGGCGAGCGATCGCTAAGTCCCATCCAGACGGTGGCTTTTTTATTTCCTTGTTTAAGAAGGACATAAAATCGGATAGGGCGCCTGGAACATGAACTATTTTTAGCGTCTCGAGATGTTTGGATTCTATAGGACTTGCATGAGGAGTAATTACATATCCTTGTTGCGGTTTTCTATGGCTCCCCTGGCGCATTTCCGCCATGACATGCTGCAGCAGAGGTTCATTCAATTTACTCCCGATAAATACGAACACGTGATTGCTATAATTTTGTCCAAGCTCTCTATACCAAGCTGGTATTTTTGCCGATCCTTCGGCATACTCCTCTGGAGAAAATATGACTCCATCGGACAGCCGATCGGATGATCCATTTAATTTAATAATCTGTAGCTCATCAAATATGGTATCTAGATCATCCAAATTGTCATTTCTTCCATATACTGTTATCCGTTGTGGAGATATTTTTCGGGCGGCGACTTCAAGGCTATCGTCTATATTCAAAGTATAGATGCGGCTCCAACGATATCGAAGAAGAGATAGTAGGTCGTCGCCTGGCTTGCAATGCAATAGACGGCGACGAAAGTAAGATTCGACACCGGCCGCGTCCATCTGGTTAGCAGCAGAATATACAACTGAAAGCGGTTCACTATTATACGGAAGCCCACACAACGAAGCTAGCTCAGCAGCCAGTGTGGATGACATTGGCAATGGCGTTCCTGTTGAATCAGTGCTGGCCGCGGAAGCTCCTGCGCCTAAAAGGAGCATCATCCGACCTTCAAGGTAGGCTTTAGATATCTGGGTAAGCATTGTCCCTCCAAATTCTTATTTGAATTATACTAGACTTCGCCGAAATTTTCCGCACACCGCGCCAGAGTACGCCAAGCGATCCTTAGCGTCACGAGCGCTCTCTCACTCCCCCCTCTCATACGCCGGCACATCGAACTCCCCGAGGTCGATCGCCCGGAACCCCTCTCGCCGGCTCCAGTCCAAATGGCCGCCCAGGCGCTCGACCAGGGCGGCGGCGTCGGTCTGCGGCAGGTTGACGGCCGCGAGTGCCTGGGCCGTCGCCCGGAGCCAGAGCACCGGCGTGACGCCGATATGGCCCGAGCCGCGGTCCAGCAGGTCGGCCAGCATCACCACCTCGATCTCCTCGACCGGCAGGGCGGCCAGGCACTCCGCCGCCACCCGCACCGCGGCCGAGCAGATCGCGTCGCGGTGCAGCTCCAGCATCCGGCCCTGCGCCAGCGGCTTGACCGAGGCCTTGCCCGATTGCAGCAGCGTCACCGACCGGTCCGGCAGGTCCTCCAGGTCCAGCCCGTCGATCATGGCGACGATCCGTCCGCCCGCGACGAAGACGAGGTCCAGCCCCTCGACCGAGAAGGGCAGGTCGCCCAGCCTGGTGAAGCGGCCCAGCGCCTCCGCCACCGCCGCCGGGTCGCGCGCCACCAGCCGCCGGGCGAAATCGATCTCGGCCCGGCGCGCCTCGGCCTGCTGCCGCCGCGCCTGGAATTCGGCCTCGTCGCGCGCCTTCGCATCCTCCACCGCCGCGGTCAGCTCGACCTGGCGCCGCTTGGCTCCGCCGAAGGTGCGGGCGAACCAGCCGGGGCGATAGGCCTCCTGCTCGCGCCGCGTCGCCTCCTCCTGCGCCGCGGACCGCTCGGGCTCGGCCGGCGGCGGCGCCGCGGCCAAGTCGTGCCAGTCGCGGCGCGGCAGCTGGACCCGATGGGCGCCGGTCAGGGCCTCGATCAGCCGGTCGTATTCCTCGGCGGCCGAGGCCGCGGCCTCCAGCGCCGCCTGCTTCTGCGCCGCCTTCTCATAGGCCAGGCGCCGGCGCTCCGCGCGCTCGTCCCCGCGGCGCACCGCCCGGATGCTGCTCGCCATTCCCCCTCCCCGAACGGTCCCCTTCAACCCTTGCGGCGGATTGTGGAGAATGCAAGGCGCTGCCGGCAGCACAGGAGCCCATGCCGTGACCGATCTCGCCATCCGCTACCGCGCCTATATCGACTGCCTGAACCGGCAGGACTGGGCGCGGCTGGGCGATTTCGTCGACGAAGCGGCGCGCCACAACGGCCGCCCCTTCGGCCTGGCCGGCTATCGCGCCATGCTGGAGCAGGATTTCCGCGACATCCCGGACCTGCGCTTCACCATCGGGCTCTTGGCCTGCGACCCGCCCCTGGTCGCCGCCCGGCTGGACTTCACCTGCTCGCCCAAGGGCCGGTTCCTCGGGCTCGAGGTGAACGGCCGCACGGTCTCGTTCAGCGAGAACGTCTTCTACGAATTCCACGGTGGCAGGATCGTCCAGGTCTGGTCGGTGATCGACAAGCCGGCGATCGAAGTCCAGCTCCAGGACGGAGGCTGAGTCCGCAGCCACGGGTTCCATAGGACGCCGTATCGCCTATACTGACCGCCTTCCTATCATCGTATCGATGATGCCGACAGCAGCGGAGGCAGGCATGGCGACGATCGAAGGCACCCCGGGCAACGACCACATCATCATCGACGCCGAGACCGGCGCCGGCCCCCACACGGTCAGGGCCTATACCGGCGTGGATGTGATCGAGATCGACATCTATGCCCGGACCGACGTCTATCTGGAGGATGGCGGCGACACGGTCCGCGGCGGCGACGGCACCGACAGCATCCACTTCAACGGCGCCGCCAACCGCCTGTATGGCGGCGGGGGCAACGACGAGTTCACCTCCGGCACCGTCGGCGACGGCAACCTGATCGACGGCGGCGACGGGACCGACACCTTCCGCGCCGGCGGCACCGCCGCCTTCATCAACCTGGCCGAGGGCCGCGGCGCGTTCCGCGACGGCTCCGGCGAGCTCCGCCACGCCGAGCTGCGCGATCTCGAAACGCTGCAGGGCACCACCGGCAACGACATCCTCGTCGGCGACGACGACGCCAACACCATCCATGGCTGGATCGGGCATGACCTCTTGTCCGGTGGCGGCGGCGACGACATCCTGACCAGCGACGACTGGATCTCGTCCTCCGGCAACGACATCTTCGTCGGCGGGCTGGGGGCGGACGACATCACCACGGCGAACGGCGACGACGTCATCCGCATCGACCGGCTGGTGGAGAGCCTGCCGGGGCAGGAGGACCGGGTCACCGATTTCAGCAGCCGCGACATCCTCGACCTGTCGCGGATCGACGCCGACCAGACCGCGGCGGGCGACCAGGCCTTCACCCTGATCGGCGACGCCCCGTTCAGCTACACGGCCGGCGAGCTGCACTACCAGCAGCTGGGCCGCGGGCTGCTGGTCTCCGCCGACGCCGACGGCGACGGCCGCTCCGACATGCAGCTGATCCTCGAGCCGACCTGGTACCAGGGCCAGGCCCTGACCCGGCTCACGGCCGACGACGTGCTGCTATAGGAGAGACTGCCCCCTCACCCAAGCTCAACGAGTCCCCCCTCCCCTTGCGGGCTATCGGATTCACACATCTCGAAGTGAGCTTTTTTAAGTCCCCCCTCCCCTTGCGGGAGGGGGCAGGGGGAGGGGTCTGGGCGCGGGCGGGCGGGGAAGGGGG